>NZ_OMWD01000004.1 GCF_900314695.1 uncultured Methanobrevibacter sp.
CAAGGAAAATCCACATATTATTATGAATGGAAATGCTTTGACGAAAAAATAGGCATGGCCTAAGAATCTCCGGCTTCTACAAGCCGGAGAGGTTCAAAACATACACATATTAAAGAAAAAAATTAAACATACAGTTTTTCACTATATTATTAGACCACAAATATTTAAAATAATGATCAATAATTTTGCCTGTTTAGAATTTATTTTAATTTAAGTGATTGATATTTTTCATTAAAATAAATAAACTCAAAAAAAAACATCACATAATTAATAGATATGCATGAATATGACTAAAATGAGAAAAAAAATAAAATGAGCAATGTTTTCCAAATCACATATGATTTAAAAACATTGCTTTAATATTGTTTCAACGCAGATAAATTAAATCTACTTAATTTTAATATTTACAGATTTAGTTACTTTTTTATAGAGTGAATTACCTTTATAGGTTATAACAGATTTAAAAGTACCTTTTTTAGTTAATTTGGTAATTTTAAAGATTGCTTTACCATTGCTATTGGTTTTAGCAGTATAGGTTTTACCTTTCACTTTAAGAGTAACTTTGACATTTTTAATAACTTTATTTTTATGATTTTTCAAGGTTATTGTGTACTTTTTGGTTTTAACAGTACGTTTAAATGTTTTCGCTTTAGCAGTTATTTTCGGAGTTCCTTTAGCGACTACAACTTTAGCATCCCTAATTGAACTATCATAAGCTAAATCACCTGCAAAAGTAACTGTTGCAACATATGTTTTTGGTTTTAAATTACTTGGAACTGTAATTGATATTTGACCTGCAGAGTCTGTAACCCCACTATAGGTTTTATCATTAAGTACAACATAAAGTGTTTTACCACTTACAGGATTAGCTTCATAATCTCTTAAAGTAATAACCATTTTTTTACTGTTTAAATAAACAACACTTAAATCATCAGCATAAACTACAGTTGAAGATTTAATGCCCAATATTGCTTTTCCAGCATCTTCAATAATCTTTATAATTTCTGTAATGTTTATGTATTTAGAGATATCGAAATCTTTGATAAAGTCAATGATATTATCAATGATACCAGTGATGTTAAAGAATTTAGTAATGTTATCTAATAAAGCAGTAATATTAAAGAATTTAGTAATGTTATCTAAGAAACCAGTGATATTTAACTTATTAAATAACTCTGTAAAGTTCAAATTATCTAAAAATCCAGTAATATTTAATTTATTAAATAAATCAGTGAAATTCAAATTATTTAATAATCCAGTAATATTCAAACCATTGATAAACTCAGTGAAGTTAAAGTTATCTAAAAATCCAGTGAGATTTAACTTATCCAATAACGCAGTAAAGTTCAAATTATTTAAAATTTCAGTAATATTCCAACCTTTAAATATATCAGTAAAGTTCAAATTATCTAAAAATTCAGTAATATTCAAACCATGGATAAACTCAGTGAAATTGAAATTATCTAAATATTTAGTAATATTTGAAAGTCCAGTGATATTCAAACCATGGATAAACTCAGTAAAGTTGAAATTATCTAAAAATCCAGTAATATTTAAATTTTCTAAAAATCCAGTTATATTCAAACCACCAAATATATTAGTAAAATTAAGGTTATCTAAAAATCCGGTAATATTCAAACCACCAAATATATTAGTAAAGTTAAGATTATCTAAAAATCCAGAGACATTCCAATTATTGAAAAATTCAGTGAAATTCAACTTATCAAAAAATCCTGTAATGTTCAAACCACCAAATATATTAGTAAAGTTAAGGTTATCTAAAAATCCAGTAATATTCCAATTTTTAAATAATTCAGTAAAGTTCAAATTATTTAAAAAATCAGTAATATTAAAATTATCAAAAATACCAGTGAGATTCAAACCAGTAATATTTAAACCAGACAATAAACTAGAAGCATTCCAATTATCAAAGACGCCAGTGAGATTCAAACCAGACAATAAACTAGAAGCATTCCAATTATCAAAGACGCCAGTGAGATTCAAACCTGTGAAATTAAAACCAGTCCAGAAACTAGAAATATTCCAACCAAAGACCTCGGTGAAATTAAAATTAAAAACTCCATTTCCATCATTTAAAACAACGACATCTTGTTGAGCACCAAGGACATTATCAACATTAATTTTGGCCGGAACTGATTTGATCTCGTCGGAATTAGTATCTTCAATAGCGTTTACAGCCGTATCAACATCAGTCACATCATTTTCAGTTGATTGATTATTTACATCATCAGTTATGTTTTCTTCAATAGTTCCAATCTCAGTTGCCAATGATTTGTCTTCCAAATCATTTATTTCATCGACAGCTATTTGATCATTAATATTGGAATCTTTAACTGAAGAAATTACATCATTAGTGAAATTATCACTATCTGAAGCACTTACTGCACCAACAGCAAGTAAAGAAATAAGTATAACTGAAAGTATAAACGTATATTTCTTCATTAATTATTCCTCCACACTTTTTGAAAAAAATCTAAAATAATAAATAGATATTATTTGAATTATATTATTTAATATAGTTATACTATATTTAACCACTTATAAAAACTTTTATAAAAAAAAACAACATCTTTAATAATATTTTTATTATGATTTGATTTTTCGACCAAAAATATCAGCATGATGTTAAAAATACTAATCATTATAATATTTCATGTGAAATTCAAGGATAGAAACCTTTTGATTAAAAACTGAAAATGATTCACATCACCAATTAAACATCAATAATTGTTGGACTAAACTTCATATCAATTATTTGTGTCATCATGAATAATGAAATATGATAATTATAAATTTGACAAATTTAATATATTTGTTATGACTAAATTTTTATATGAACATTAATTAAAAGTAGTGAGATAATTTTTTATGTCAAGCATGAGTAGCGTTGCAGGACTTTCAAAATATATAACCACCCTGCCCAAAACAAAATTTTCCATAATTGGAATGATATTGATAAGTACCCTAACAGGATCATTATATTTTTTAATTGATTCCGTGAGCCATAGTATTCTAGAAGAAATCTTATATGGTGGAATTTATTTTTTAATGATTATCGGTATTACATCAATTATGAGTGGTGGGCTTAATCAGCAGGTCATAAGTATAATGGATGGTATAAACGTTAAAATAAAGCATTCCATGTTTTTGTCTGCACTTTCAATGACAATATTATGCATCATATTACTTATTGGAGGAGTAATTTCAAGAATCCTAAATTTGGATATCTTTTTAAACTCATTATTATTCGGTTGTGTTTTGATATATGGGTTCAACACATTAGTATTCTGGGCCACTTCAAAGATGAGGTTCACAAAAGCGGTTACAGTAGCATTAATTCAACCAGTGCTCATATTGGCAATGTACATTCTCGTTACATTTTTAGTAATTGACACTAGTTTTTTAGGACCTATAATTATACAAATTACATTAAAAGCATTGATTGCTGGAATAATATTTGTTTTAGCGATTTATGCATTTATCACAATAATAGCTTCCCCATTTAAGAAAAACTTAGGAATTGGAGTTTTAGATTTATTGAGTTTATTCATTGCACACATGAACGAAGGTTCAAATTCTCTTGAAGGACTGTTTGAAAATATGAGTGAAGCTATTGATACAGTAGTCACATTTGTTAGTTTCAAGACTGAAAATGGAATAAAAGCATTATTCATTTCACCATCTGTCCATCCAGGGCCACTTGGAGACCTTGGAGGATCCAATATGCCAACAATTCTAGCAAACAAATTCGATCACTTCACCATGGTCGCACATGGACCATCAACTCACGATTTCAACCCAATTGCAGTTTCTGAAATAGATAAAATCGAAACTGCAGTAAAAAAGGGATTGAAAAAAGTCGAATATAAACCTAGCGCAAGCGAATTTGTAAGATACAATGCACAAACAGCAAACATTGGAGTTCAATTTTTCAATGAAGGGATGGTGATATTATCAACATTTGCACCAGAGGGCAGTGATGACATTGAATTTGGTGTTGGACTTACAATGATGGCTCAAAGCAGAAGCAAATGTGCTGTTAAAGATTCCGTAATTGTTGATTGTCATAACTCCTTTGCTCCTGAAAGTGGAGAAGTTTTGCCTGGAAATGCTGAAGTATTCTATTTGATTGACGTGATTGATAAAATTAAGACAGATCAAGATAAAACAAACATAAAAGTTGGATGCTGGCAAAACAATATGGATACACTTAATAAACAGGAAGGAATTGGAGAAAGTGGCTTGAAAACAATGATTATAGAAGTAAATAATCAAAGAACAGCTTATGTTTTATTTGATTCCAACAATATGGAAGTCGGATTTAGACAGGAGATAATGGAAGCGGTAAAAGATTTGGAAATCGATGAAATTGAAGTAATGACTACTGATACACATACAGTCAACACCATTTCAAGAGGATACAATCCAGTTGGAATTACCAAAAGACCTGAAATTTTAGAATATGTTAAAAAAAGTATAAAAGAAGCAATTAATGATTTAGAAGAAGTTGAAGTTGGAACTGGAACCGAAAAAATAGAAAATCTCAACACATTTGGTCCAAAAAATTCAACTGAACTAATCTCAACAATCAGTTCAGTTGTTGCAGTCAGTAAAATTATAGCTCCAGTTTTACTAATAACTTCATTAATAATTGCATTTATTTGGATATTCTTCGGTTTATAAGTACATTACAAAGATTGTGTATGAAATAACCCAAGTAAAGAAAAATGGTGCAATTCCATCCCATAACCATTGAGAAAATCCAGAAATTTCATCTCCAGCCATTTTTTGACTGAATTGACCTACAAAATAAAGTATTATTAATGCTACAAAGCCAGCAAATATATCATTTTTAAATCCAACCCAACCTACAGTCAAAGCAGTTGAAATTATAGCGGCGACAAGTGCAGCAACAATATGAATACTAGTAACCTTAATAGTTGTGTCCATTGATATCCTCCTTAATTAAATATATTAATATAATTTTAGTAATTATAATATATTAAAGTATTGATTGATAAAAAAAAGGTGTTTACTATGAAACCCATGTCCAATGTAGACATATTTACAATAAGTGATGAACTGAATAATTTATTAAGTGGTGCTCGAGTAGATAAATCATTCCAACCAACAAAAGACATTGTAGTAATGAGATTCCACGTCCCCGGAACCGGAAGAATTGATTTAGTAATGCAATGTGGCTCAAGAATACATACAAGCCAATATCCCCTCGAAAATCCAACCACGCCTCCAACATTTCCTATGCTTTTAAGAAAAAGAATTAAAGGTGGGCATGTTGAAAGCATAAAACAACATAATTTTGATCGTGTGGTTGAAATTAGAGTCAAAAAAGACAAATATTACACAATAATAGTTGAATTATTTGACAAAGGGAATATCATTCTTTTAGATGATGAAAACAATATCATTTTACCCCTTAAAAGGAAACATTGGAGCAATAGGGACATAAGTTCCAAAAGAGAATATGTTTTCCCAGAAGAAAGAGGAATGAACCCTATAACCATTTCAGAAAATGAATTTACAGAATTATTTGAAAATAATGCCGACAGCGATGTTGTCAGAACACTTGCAAGAAACGGACTCGGAAGCCTATATGCCGAAGAAGTTATCGCAAGAGCAAATGAAATAACTGAAATCGATAAAAATACAGTAAATAACAATCTTACAGAAGAACAGCTCAATGGACTATATGAAGGATTTAAAAAATTGTTTGATAATTTAAAAAATGAATCAATCAAACCGCAAATAGTCAAAAGTGATTCTAAAGAAGATGTGATTCCTCTTGATTTAATAAAATATGATTCATTTGAAAAAACATATTATAATACTTTCAATGAAGCCTGTGATGAATTCTATTCAAAAAAAGTAAACACCGACATCAAACAAATTAAAGAAAATGCATGGAATAAAAAGGTAGGTAAATTTGAAAAAAGATTAAAGTTACAGCAAGAGACCCTCGATAATTTTGAAAAAACAATTGCCGAAAGTACACTTAAAGGAGAAGTTATCTATTCCAATTACACAACCATCGAAAACATAATAAATGTAGTAAATACTGCTAGAGATAAGGATTACTCTTTTAAGGAAATTGGAAAAACACTCAAAAAAGCCAAAAAAGATGGAATGGCAGAAGCTCAAATATATGAATCAATTGACCCGATGGGAATATTGACATTAAAAATAGATGATACAACATTAAACATCGATCCAAAATTGACAATACCTGAAAATGCTGAAAATTACTATGAAAAATCTAAAAAAGCTAAAAGAAAAACAAAAGGTGCTTTAATAGCAATTGAAAACACCAAAAAACAACTTGAAGATATCAAATCTAAAAAGGATAGTGCAATGGAAAACATTTCAGTGCCTAAAAAAAGAGTTAAGAAAGATCTCAAGTGGTATGAGAAATTAAGATGGTTTGTAAGTTCAGATGACATTTTAGTGGTTGGAGGTCGTGACGCAAACAGTAATGAAAGTGTTGTGAAAAAATATTTAGAACCAAATGATATTTATCTACATGCAGATATACATGGTGCGACATCAACTGCAATAAAATTAAATGGAAATAAATTAAATGACAATCTCCTTAAAGAATCTGGTGAGTTTGCAGCATCATTTTCATCTGCTTGGTCAAAAGGTTTCACATCTCAAGACGTATTTTGGGTCCATCCGGACCAAGTTTCAAAAACACCTGAAGCTGGAGAATTTTTAGCAAAAGGGTCATTTGTAATAAGGGGCCATCGTAATTATATTAGGGGAGCAAGATTAAAATTGGCTGTGGGAATAGTTGATTATGAAGGTAAAAGAATTATGGCTGGTCCAATTGAAGCTTTAGAAAAGCACAGTCAAAATTTTGTTGTTTTAAAACCAGGTTTTACAAAAAAAGAAGCAATAGCTAAAAAAATATTGCATAAAATAAATGAAGACGATTTAATAACTCTTGATGATATAATAAGAGTGTTGCCGTCTGGAAAATGCGATATTGATGAAGAGTATCATCAAAGAAAAAAATATGAAAAAAATTAATCCTGATAGTTTTCAGGATCAAACTCAAAATATTCATCCGGATTCATGACCACTACATCAATGTTAGGGTTGAATTGACTAACAAAATTAGCAAAAATTGCAGGGTCCTGCTCTATTGGAGGAAAAGTATTGTAATGCATAGGTATAACTGCTTTAGGGTTTAACCACATTGAAGCCAATGCCGCTTCAAAAGGACCCATTGTAAACTTATCACCAATAGGAACCAATGCGATATCAGGTTTATAAATCTCTCCAATAATTGTTTTCATGTCACTGAATAATCCAGTATCACCAGCATGGAATATTTTTGTACCATCTTCAAATGTTATTAAAAAGCTTGCAGCAGTTCCTCCAGGAACAGTTTCTTCAACAATGTCAATGTCTGAGGAATGTTTAGCTTCAAGCATTGTAAATTTAATATTTCTAAAGATAAAAGAACCACCAATATTAACACTAATATTTCTAATGCCCTGTTTTGCTAAAAAGAGTGAAATTTCGTGGATACATGCAATAGGAGCATTAGTATTATTGGAGATTTCCAATGCATCACCAAAATGATCAGAATGACCGTGAGTAAGTAATATAATATCAGGGTTTAAATCCTCAACTGGCACTTGACAAGCAGGATTATTGCTAATGAATGGATCAATCAATATTTTAACATCATCATCGCTAATTATTTCAAATGCTGAGTGACCTAACCATCTTATTTCCATTATGCAGCACCACCAACACTATTCATGACAACAGATTCATCAAGGCTGGATGCAATATCCCATGTCTTTTCAAAGTCAGACCTAATATCTGAAATGGAATTCCTATCATCATAAATTGCACCATATTCCATTCCGTCAGGACCATCTGAAATAATCATCGCATGGGAATCATCAGTAATTAAATTAACGGTATGTACTTTAGGAACAGTTCTAATATGAACTCCCTGTTTTAAAAGAGAAGATATTAAAAACATGTATGACATATCTGAAACATCGAATTCATCAATAATTACTCTGGAATAAATTGTAGGTACATGAGATAAAAATCTGTCTGATAAATCATTCAAGGAAGGAATTTCCAGCATTATTTCTTTAGTTACATTCACAGCCAGATTATCGAAAGCATCCTGGGAAGATACTAAACTTTCATTATATATTACATAACTGTTAAGAGATTTTGGAACTGGAAGACTTTCAGGATCATTAATATCAATTTTAATATCCCTAGGTTGTGTAAATTCTTCAGTTTCTGGTTTATGTTCGACAGTAATCTCCTCGGCAGGAGCCTCTTGAGCTAATGCTTTTTTAATTTCATTAGATTTATCAGTTTCAACTATGAATTCTGGTACATCCTTGGTGAAATAATCTTCTTCACGTCTTTTAGGGGCTCTAGTAACTTTTAACGGTTTGTCATACCTGGGAGTGAAATGAAGTTGTCTGTTGAAATCTGCATCTTCATGTGGTTCCTGACGAACAACATTTAAAACAGCTTTCGGATTATTTTCATGAATATCTTCATAAGAAATATCAGATGAAGGTTCCTGATAATCTTCAAGCATCAATTCATCATAATTTGTATCATCATACTCATTGAATTCTCTTCGAACATGTAACGGCTGATTAGGTTTATCAGATTTCCTTTCAAACCGATTAAGAGAACGAGAATCAAATTCATTTGAAGTAATAAATTCTTTAATAGCATTTGTAGTCCTATCTGCATTTGAATCGACAAAATAACTAACAATCATAATTATTCCGACAATTGAAATGACAAGACCAACAATTAATAAAATATCTAATAAGTTATATACACTAGTCTCATACGCTATGAGAATACCTACTACAAATAAAATAAAACCTGAAACTAACTTTAATGTATTTCCCACGATTTCACCCTTATCAATTTAATCACTCTATATTTAACTAATTATATTTTATCTACAACACTATTAATAAACCTAATGGAAAAAATAGGGAAAAATCAATAAAAAAATTTTTTCGTAATACTTTTTTAAAAAATAGTAATATTCATATAATTTGAAAATCTATAATTATAATTGGTGAAAATATGAAAAAAATAAACACACTCATAAATGAAAATTCCGGACAAGGAGCTGCAGAATACATTCTACTATTTGGTGGAGTGATTGTTATTGCATTACTTGCATTAACAATTTACCGGTCATATATGGAGACCAGTGACAGAAGTTTAAAAGCAAAAGACGACATCATAGATGTCAGAAACACAATATTGGACAACAGAACCCATGTATAAAAAGAAATTAGACAACAAAGGACAAGGAAGTGCAGAATTGATCCTAATAACAGGAGGATTGATTGTTATAATACTTCTAGTTGCAAGCTATATGTCCAACATAACCCAAAAAACGCAAACAACATTAAATAATTTGTTAAAAGAAGAAAGAGATTATTTAATAAATAAAATTTGAAAATAGGGACATTAACCCTATTTTCAACTAATTAATGAATTTAAAATTTCAGCCCATGATTCAGAATTAATATTGACTAAATTCATATCTGTTCTGGTTAATACCCTAATATTCTGAGGACATGCAGTTACACAAGCACCACATAAATTACAGAAGTCTAAATTGGTAACAGATTTTCCATCAATAATTTCAACTGCATTACATGGACAAACATCCAAACAAGCATGACATGAGTCGCCTTTGCAAATTTTTTCTTCAGTTTCCACCAATTCAAGTTTACCTTCAAATGGTTTAGTAACTGTAATCGCATCAACAGGGCAAATTTCAGAACACCATGAACAGCTGACACATGAACTCTTTATGATAAATGCCTCACCAGAAATTTCAGGAACTTCAATTTCCTCACGCAACATACAAGTTGAACAAACTTCTTTAATTGCATCTTCTGGACAAATTCTTTTACATACACCACAATATACGCATTTGGATGTATCAACTTCAATGGAATTATTCAGTTTATCAACACTTGATGATGCAATATTTTTAAGAGTAATAGCTTCAGCAGGACATAAATCTGCACAGAAAGAACAATAAATACACTTATCTTCATCAAAACTTATTTCTCCACGAACTAATGTAGAAATATCTGGAAGTTTTCTTTCAAATAAAATAGAATCTCTTGGACAAACAGATTTGCACCTTCCACAATAAATGCAATCTTCTTCATCAATAGTGGATTGAACTTCCCATAAAGGATAAGAATCATCATTTTTAATATTATTACCATCAATTGTCAAAGATAATGCATCAAATGGACAAGATACTGAACATAACCCACAGAATACACAAGAATCACTAACAGAAATTAAATCCATCTCTATTAATCCTCGTGCAATAGGAACCAACGGACCTAATCTCAATGATGAAGTAGGGCATGTATCAACACAAATTCCACAACCAACACAATTTACATCATTGTAAGACAATTTACGGTGTTCTTCACCAACACGCTCTATATCAAACATAAAAATACCTCATGCTTTAGATATAGCTTGATTTGGGCAATTTTGTATACAAAGTTCACAATCATCACAATTTTCAGGGACTATCTTTACATCCCCATCTTCTTCAATAATTGCACCTTGTTCACAAAGTTTAATACATAATCCTTGCACAGGACAATCTTGAATATGTCCACATGCCTCCGAATCAATTTTTACTGCCATATAACCACCTCAAATAATTTCATATGATTATTATTAAAAATAATGCACATGTAATTAAAAATTTATCGAAATGAATATATAAACATATCGATTATATTTCGGCTAACGAATTAGATATCCTCTATTATTTATCTCACCACTCCGAATACGAGTGGAAGAAATTGGATTTCCATCATAAGCCAACACAAAACTAACAACAACAATATCAAGAGGTTTCATACCTTTAGAAATTCTAATCTCATTAATCTTAACTGCAGTTGGTTCTGTCTCAGCACTTACAACAATAGCTTCAAAATCACCATCATAAATAGTAGTACCATAAGGATCTTCCAAAGGAACAACAGTGAAATTAGATTTATCAGAAAAGAAATATTTAAGATTCTTCATTCTCAATTCACAAGAATCAATATTACCTTTTAAACCTCCAAAATCATCTGAAGTTACACCAATCTCCACAAAATCTCCGATTTCAAAAGCAGTCGATAATAATTTCTTATGACCATCATGGAATTTGTCAAAAGTTCCTCCAACAGCCACTTTAGAATAATTTTTAGAATTCATAATATTGTCTCAATAGCTTGCTAATTAAATCTTTATTAAAACTATTATAAATTATTAGCTATTGAAAAAAAAAGGATTAAAAAAAATAAAAAAATAAAAGTAGAAAACTAGAATGGTAAACTTGTGTAATAGCCATGAAGACTATAAGTATCCGGATTCCAATTTACTACATTTCCAAACGAGTTTCTAGTACTTGTTGCATCAGCAACTGTCCAAGTATCTCCTACTAAAACTTGAGCCCATACGTGACCATAAGTAGCACTGGAGAATGTACATGTACCATGGACATATCTGGCTGGAAGGCCTGCTGCCCTAGACATTGCTACAACTAAATGTGCATGATCAACACAATTTCCAGTTCCTGCATTCAATGTACCAACAGCACCATATCTAGTATCATAATAGAAACTATAAGACACTGTATCCCTAACATAATTAAAGATTGCTTTAGCTTTAGCTTTTTCTGATGTTAATCCTTTAGTCAATTTAGCAACCAAATTCTTAATTTTATCATTATTTACTTGACAATTTGCAGTAGCTGCCAAGTAAGGTTTTAAATCCTTAATAGTATTTTTAGAATTTAATTTACTAGTAGTTGACTCAGATAAAGATTTTACAGCAGTATAAGCAGGCATAACGCCTTCATTTCCATAAAATGCAACAACACGTGCTAAAGCATAAACTACACCTTTAAATCCGATATTTCCCAAATCGGAACTTACATAATTAGGCATGATACCTTTAGACTCTGCAGTTTTCACTAAACTTTTAGCTACTGCAAGATAATTATATAAATTACCCATATCTGAAGCAGATCCCGGTTTTTTAGGACTTGCAACTTTTAAAACTGGAAGATTATCTTTATTATCGGATTTCAAATTAATTATAGCTTCGGAAACTAAATATAAGAAATCTGCAGTAGAATAGTATAAACTACCAATTTTAATTTTAGAAGGTAATTTTTCATTATCTTCAACATATCCTTTAACATATTTAGATGCTGAAATAATTTGGTTTAAAGTAAGCGTATTTAAAACATGAATTGTTGATGAACCTGAAGTTGAATCAACAGTAAATTGAATTTTATAATCTCCCTTAGACAATTTACCTAAATTAACTTTAGCCACACCAGCATCATTAGTTTTAGCAGCATAATTTTTCTTATTTAAAGTAAAAGTAACTTTAACTTTTTTAACAGGATTACTTTTACCATCAATAACCTTAACTGAATAATAAACAGTTTTTCCAACAGATGCATATGCTTGCTTAGCAACGAATTTTGTTCCGTTTACTAAAATTTTCTTAGTTATTGTATCTGATGTATAATACTTACCATAAACAATAGTGTCAATAGGATAATAGCCTACTTTAGCATTAATTTTTAACTTAGCCATACCTTTAGCATCAGTTTTAGCATAATAATTCTTGCCTTTGAATGTGAATTTAACAGTAACATTGAATAAAGGTTTACCAGACATATCTTTCACAGTCGCTTTGAATGAAGATCCATCTTTATATTTCATGTTTAAATTTTTTACAGTTAATTTTGAATCCAATCTGGAAACAATAATCTTATTTGAACCGTAAGCATAATCTTTTGAACCTTTCTTATCATAAGAATATTTGACTGTATAAGTACCTGGTTTCAACTTACCAACAGCAAGTTTAGCAACACCCTTTGCATCGGTTTTTGCAGTATAGGTTTTACCATTTAAATTGAACTTAATTGTTTTATTACTTAAAGGTTTATCGCGTTGTTTAAGAGTTGCTTTGAAATAAGATCCATCTTTATACTTCATTTTTAAATCAGAAGCGGTTAAATTACATGTTGGGTCTCGAACATATAATTTACTGGATTCAGAAGATGAATAAAACATACTGTTTCCACGAAAAGTATACTTAATATCATATGTACCTTTTGAAAGTCCGGAAATAGTTATTTTAGCTTTCCCGTTCTTATCTGTAATTGCAGTTAAAATTTTACCATTATAATCAAAGTATACTTTTGCCCCATTTATATTAACATCATGTTTAGATTTTAAAACAACAGTGAAAACATATTTAGTTTTAGGGTGAATGTATGTTTTATATGGTGAATGAGTAATATTAGACTTATCCTTTTTGACTACAATATTATTGGATAACTTTTCACCAGAGTATGGGTTGACTGATGTAATAGTATGACTACCTACACGTAAATTGATATTTAACTTTGCAACTCCATTTTTATTAGTTGTTCTTGTATAATTTTTTCCATTAAGTTTGAATGTGACTTTAGTATTTGCTAAAGCCGCACCATCTTTTAAGAATGTTGCTTGATACACGGAAGTATATCCATAATATTTTTTAATGTCACTTCCTTTTACAGAAGACAATACTTTAACTTTCTTTGAAAGAGAAGAAGCAGTGTAATTGGAGTTACCTGCATAAGTTAAAGAAAGAGTATAAGTACCAACTGATAAAGCAGCTGTTTTAATTGATGCAATACCTTGATTATTAGTATTTGCAGAATATGTCTTTCCGTTAACTTTCAAAGAAATCTTTTGATTATTTAAAGCCTTACCTGAATTATCTTTTAAAGTAACTTTGAAAACTGTACCAGACTTACTATATGAAGTGTCACTTACAGACAATTTTGTAGCTACTTTACTGCTATTGCCTAAAACATCTGAATTATGTGAACTTACGCTGACAACATCATCAATGTCGGAAACGGCAATAATTTCATTGGAAGATAAAGATAATTTCTCATCTGCGATAGAAACCAAGGAAGAGTCATAAGTTCCGTTATTATCCTCATAATCTGAAATAATACTGCTTGATAAAACAGTGTCAGAAGGATAATTTTCTAAATTATCATCATGAGAATTAACTATATTAGTTTCTGAGATAGAATCCTCGTTAGAAATTTCTAATTTATTTTGTATGGATGATGCATTAACATCATCATCTAAATTTGAATATTCTGTAATTGAAACATTTGTATTATCAACTGCACTAACAGCACTTAATAAAATAAAGAATGTCAGTACTATTGATAGAGTTAATGTTTTATTTTTTATCGAAATTTTTCCACCTCTTGGTTCTCATTACGAAAATTTTATAGTAAAATATGATTATACTAATGTATAGTATTTCATAATGAGTAGATAACATTATATAATTTATCTATATATAAATGTTTTTACAACTTAAAAATCTTAAAAACAAATTAAAAACAAATAAATCGTTAAAAAAAAGTTAAAAAGATATATAAATAGGAAATAAAAGAATAATTTTACTGAAATAAAGTATAATAAGATTAAATATCTTAAATTTAATTTAAATAAAAAACAATGGCATCAAAAATGAAATTTTAATTTAATGGTTTTTTATAAGAAAAATTAGAATATAATTATGTTTTATAAAAAAAATAGAAAAATTATTGATTGATTAATGAAAATTAATTACAATACTAACACTTATATCATAAACAAAGAATTTAAATTAAAAAATAAAAAAAGTCAAAATAAATAGCTGATTATATGTTATATGAAAAAAATACATTCAGGAAAAACCATAAAAATACTGAAATTCATTTAGGATTAACTTACCCCAACATATATAAGACTGCGATGTCTTCACTAGGTTATAACATTTTATACAATCAATTGAATGAACGGGATGACACATGGTGTGAGAGGATAATATATCCGAATACAAAAAGTATCGAATCAAATATGCCCATGAAACATTTAGACATAATCAGCTTTACATTGCAATTTGAAGAAGATTACTTTAATGTCTTAAAAATGTTAAAAGAAGCTGAAATTCCACTTAAACGAAAAGAACGTGGAGACGAGTACCCATTAATTATTGCCGGAGGCCCCTGTGCAACTGCAAATCCGATGCCTTTATCCGATTACATTGATCTTTTTGTAATTGGTGAAGGAGAATACATTCTAAATGACATTTTAAATGCATATCTTAAAAGCCCAAATAAAAATCTAAAGAAGTTTCTAGAAATACCGGGAGTTTATATTCCGGAATACAACAATAAGACAAAAATCGTTCTGGTTGATGATATGGAAAATGCTTATCATATAACTGAACCTATTATAAGCAAAAGTGATGATGAAAATTATCAAACAGTTTTCAACAATACAATAATGCTGAACGTTTCAAGAGGCTGCATGAGAGGATGCAGATTCTGCATGTCCGGATATCTATATAGACCCACAAGAGAGACAAGTCATGAAAAGCTGATTGACATTGCAATACAAAACAGACAGAACACAGGATTAAATAAAGTCACTTTAATTGGTGCTGCAGTATCTGACTATATCAATTTGGAAAATCTGATAGATGGTCTTGAAAAAAAAGGTTTTCAAATATCAACTCCATCACTTAGAATTGAATCAATTAACAAAAAAACATTACAGACATTAAAAGAAAGTGGACTTAAAACAATAACTCTTGCACCAGAATCCATTCCCAAATTGAGAAAGGTAATAAATAAGGAGATACTAGATGAAACAATTTTTACAGTAATAAAAAATGCTGTTGAATTGGACTTCAAAATCAAGTTATACTTTCTGATTGGAATACCTGGTGAAAATATGGATGACATTAAAGAACTTGCCGAATACTTGAAAAGAATAGCAGATATGCATTATAATATTAAAAATGTAAAATTTAGTATAAACCCACTAATTCCTAAACCTCATACTCCATTACAATGGGAAGGATATGATTTTAAAGATATTAAAAACAAAACTAGGTATCTGAAAAAAGAATTGAAAAAATATAACATAAAGTGCGAAAGTCCTAAAAAAAGTATGATTCAATATATCCTATCTTGTGGAAATAGTGGCATTGGTGAAATTATTGAGAAAACTTTGACAAAAACGGTTACACTAAAAGAATGGAAAGAACAACTCCCACATTATCAAATTGATGATGAACTGCCTTGGGATAATATTGATGTTAGCGTAGATAAAAGATTTTTGAAAATAGAACATTCACGACTGAAAAATTTAAAACAAACACCATGGTGTCAGACTAGTCCATGCTATAATTGTGGTGCATGTGAAAAATAATTACTAGAAAAAAATTAAATTACTATAATAATATAAATAATAATAAGTGAGGAAAAATTATGATTAACCCAGCGAAAAGAACAAATACTATTGAATTGTCACAAATTAGAAAAATGTTTGAAGCAACAAAGCCTGGTGCAATAAACCTTGGAATAGGAGAACCAGATTTTAATGTACCTCAAAACATTAAGGATGCGATGAAAAAATCAATTGATGATAATGAAACACAATATACTCCAAATAAAGGATATATTGAATTAAGAGAAAAAATCGCTGAAAAATTCAAAAAGGACAATGGCATAATAACAGATCCTGAAAATATCATCGTTACAGTTGGAGCCAGTGAAGCATTATACATCAGCGCTCAGGCATTTATGGAAGCTGGTGACGAAATACTTCTACCGAATCCAAGTTTTTTATTATATGAATCATGTATTAACTTAGCTGGAGGGAGCATTGTTCCGGTTGACTGTAAAATGGAAAATGAATTTAAATTAAAAGCAGATGATGTTTTGGAAAAAATTACTGATAAAACAAAAGCAATTATTTTAAATTCCCCATCCAATCCAACAGGAGCAGTAATGGAAAAAGAAGATATCAAGGCAATCGCCGACTTATCTATGGATCATAATTTCCTAATCATTTCTGATGAGATATATGAAAAAATAATATATGATAAAAATCATTACTCTCCAGCAAAATACAGTGACAATGTTATTACAATAAACGGTTTTTCAAAAACTTATGCAATGACTGGATTGCGAATCGGTTATTTGACAGCAAATGAAGAGCACACTGAAGAGTTGTTCAAGATACACCAAAACAGTATTGCCTGTGCCAATTCCACTGCACAAAAAGGTGCTTATGAAGCTTTAACAGGACCACAGGATGAAGTTCATAAAATGGTTAGTGAATTTAAAAAGAGAAGAGATTTAATTGTTTCCAGATTAAATGAAATGGGATACGAAACCGTGAATGCTGAAGGAGCATTTTATGTATTTCCAAAAATTGAAGATGAAAACTTTGTTAAAAAAGCTGCAGATGCTGGAGTAGTGACAGTTACAGGAGCTGCATTCGGATCAAACGGTAAGGGACATGTCAGAATGTCCTATGCGAATTCCTATGAAAACATTGAAAAAGCGATGGATATACTAGAAGAGCGTGTAGTAAATGGATGATTTTAGAAGCAAAGCAGGTAAAAAAGCGGCTATAGTTGCTATAGTAGCAAACTGCTTTTTAACCGCATTCAATATAGCAATAGGAATAATGTCTGGAAGTTATGCATTAATATCCGAAGGGGCACACACATTATCTGATGTAGCTACATCTGTAATCGCATTTGTTGGATTTAAAATAGGTCAAAAACCTGCTGACGATGAACATCCTATAGGACACGGCCGTGCAGAAGCAATTGGAGGATTAATAATAGTTTTATTCTTAGGAATGGTTGCTTATGAAATAATGCAGGGAGCTATTGAAAGGCTATTAAATCCATCATTAATTACAACACCAGACTTTTATGCAGCAATAATGGCAGTTTTTGGCATTATAATAAATTTTTCCGTCAGCGAATATATTATAAAAATTGGAAAAGAAATTAGAAGTCCTGCAATTGTTGCAGATGGTAAACACCAAAAAACAGATATTTTTTCATCAATAGCAGTATTGTTAAGTGTTGTTGTATCAAATATGGGTTATCCTATTTTAGACCCAATAATTGGATTAATCATTGGAGTTTTAATCTTAAAAACAGCATATGAAGTAGGTAAAGAAAACATTGACCATATTATGGGAAAGGTACCTTCCCCCGAATTCATAAACAAAATTAAAAGAGTTGCCAATAAAACTCCTAATGCACAGGATGCACATAACATCAAAGTCGATTATTTGGGTTCTTATGCAGTAGTCAGTTTACATGTCAAAGTTGATGGAAATATGACAGTAGATGAATCACATAAAATAGCGCACTCAGTTGAAAAAAACCTCATAAAAAAGATTCCCGAAGTAAAATATGCTATGGTACATGTCTGCCCAATAGGATTGGAATACAACCATGACCAGGAAAATGATGAAAAATAATAATAACGCCGGGACCGGGATTTGAACCCGGGAGGTCATATGACCATCGGATTAGCAGTCCGACGCCGTACCAGGCTGGGCCATCCCGACAATTAAAAAACAAGTATAATAAATTATATGTAAAAACTTATTTATAAACTTAATTATTTTTATTAATGGCACATTCAGAAGTGGACTAATCTCAAAAATATAAGTGATCTAAAAAACCCAACTCCACCCCGGGATTCTACAAGCATCGCATGTTAATAGTAGAGCTGCTCCCTTCCGGGCCTGACCCATTCCCATATTGAAGATGACTAATTTTTACCCTCCAGTAAAAATCTCACCACCACCAATCCTGCAGGACGAGGTTTCTATGTTGTTTTTTCTAGGCTTATACTCTCTTAAAAAGCCGCCTCCTGAACTTCGACCGCACCAAAGGGGGTATGTGCTTACAGAGGACCCCTAACCCTCCAGTCTAGCCAATATTAATATATGATATTAATATTATATAAATGTTACCTAAAATTTCCTATTAAATAATAAAAAAATAAAATAAAAAAAATTTCTAGAAAAAAAATTTTTTATAGTAATTAATTAAAAAAGCTTAAAAAATAAATAAAATAAATAATACGAAAGTAAATTAAAATATTTCTTGAATAATATCCCCATCAGATATAATACCTACCAATTTACCATCTTCAACAACTGGAAGCTGATTTAAAATTCCAGAAGAAGAAACACATTCTTTCATCATTTTTATAGCGGATTCCAGACTGTCATCAGGTGATATTGTAATGACAGATCTAATCATTATTTCATCAACACTAGTTCCCAATTCATATTTATCAAGGATTAAATTATGACCCACATCAGTTGCGGTTATAATTCCAATTAATTTATCATCCTCAACAACAGGAAGAGAACTAACTTTATGTTTCATCAATTTTTCAAAAGCATATACAACATCTATGTCTGAAGTGGTTGTAATCACATCAGTTGTCATTATATCCTTAACTTTCTTGTTCAACATCATCTATTCCTCCGAATTTTTCAAGAATATCACTTACCATGATATCTATAGTTTCATTAATATCCACATTATTAATTATACGTGCATCATGAATTTTTGCCTGTTCAACTAAAAATTTTTGAGTTTTCCTAATAGTAGGGAAATAATCCATATACCTTTCAAGAGACCTTTTAACCCAAGGCTGCCTACATCTTGAATAAAATCTTTGTCTGTGAGATTCTTCATCATCTACAGTTAAAGTAAAGATAATAATATTATTATTTTCAATTAGTTCCTCTTTAACGAATCCTGGAACAATATGGACACCTTCAATGATAGTACTGATACCCTCCTTTACAGACCGCTCAATAATTGCTTCAATACCTACATTAACAACATCGACATGATTAATAAAACCTTCAACAACAGAATCAATACGAATAGAAGGGGTTCTTAAACTTTCATATGCATCAAAACTAGATTTATGAATAACTGGACTTAAATCTTTTGAAATAATCTTACGCATGACTTCACGAATCATATCTGTACTGATAAGATTCTTCAGACGTAATCTACTGGCTAACTCAAAAGCCATTGATGAAGTTCCAACTCCGGATGCTCCACCAATCAAAATAATCAAAGGTTTTTTAGAAGTCCTAAGAGACCGCCAGTTACAATATTTTTGAGCAATATTTGGGTCAATTGCTTTTAGATGGTTTAATACTTCATTCGCCAAATCAAAACTGGAAATTTCAGTAATATTTTTTTTAATTAAATCAGCTTCAATATCACTAGCTATCGCATGTGCTCTTTCTGTACCCAAATCTGCAACGTTAAGAGAACGAGAAAGGATTCCTTTTGAAAATGGTTCCTTATACTGTTTACCATCCACATCTCCAATAACCCAAATCATAATATCACATTAATAAGAATATGATTAAATATTTTAAGTTATTGTTAAATAAAATTTGTCATTTGATTTTTTGAAAAAATAGAAAAAAAATGAATAAAAAATTATTCATCTAAAGAAATAAGGCTTAAATCATAATTAGAACCATCTTTAATGTCAATTAAAATAGCACCATTATCTTTAAGCATTCCAGGATTAGCTACATCAGTAGTTTTTCCAATTTTACTAATTGATTTAGCTTCATGAATATGACCGCAAAGATTAATTTCAGGCTCAAATTCATGAATGGATTTTAGAATTCCAGAACTTCCAACATGTTCACCATTTGCAACCCTATCCGCTTCAGTATTGAAAGGTGGGGCATGAGTAACCAATATTTTTACTTTAGGAATTTCTGAATTGTAAACATAATCATAATTAGCTAATAAATCATAAACTTCAGCATAAATCTTATCATCATCCATTTCTCCAGGAGTATCGAATGGAGTAGGATTAGAACCGCCAAAACCAAATAGAATAGCGTCCCCATAAGCGATAATGTTATTATGAAGACAAAATGCCACTTCATTAATCGCATTACATATTCCGGTAGGGTCACAATTACCTGGAATAGCTATTACATCCACATCAAAATCTGCTACTTTATTAATAAAAGTAGAAACAAAGTCTAACGGTCCAAAATCAGTTATATCACCTAAAATTAATACTAAATCAATATCATTATTGTTTAAGTAATTATATAAATTTTCGTTTTCTTCACCGTGAACATCACTAATTGCTAAAATTTTAGTCATTTTATCACCTTATTGTTCTAAAAAGAAAGATCCCATCTCTTTTAAACCAACTTGAAGGTCAGGTTTATCTCCATGTAATTGTACAGTAACATCATCATCAAACTCTATTATGAGACCATTCCATTCTGCAATTTCCTGAACTCTTTCTTCAGCTAATGGAACTTTTAAATTTATTCTACCAGTAGTTAAACCAGGAGGAGTATTTACAAGGAATCTTGATTTGGAATTTGCGAATTCAAACACTTCTTCTCCTTGCATGGCTTGTTTAAATAAGTCAAGCCAATGGTCAACATATTCATCGCCTTCTTCTTCAGCCATTATCAAAAGAGTTCTTTGAATATTATTTAAAGACATTTCAGCTTTTGCCAAACCATTGATTAATTCTGGATGAGAAGGGTCTCTTTTATATGAACTGATAGAAGATCTGATTATACCCATCTCAGCATTAACTCCCTTAGGAATATCATAACCTTTTTTACTTAAATCTGTAAGGAGATGATGATTAACTAACCAATTTTGTTCAGACGGTAAGCTCATAAATGTCCACCTATAATTTTTAAAGTAGTATGATTGATTTTAGCATCAGCTTCTTTCAATTCATTTTCAATTTCGCTGATATTTTGATAGGAATCTAAAAATAATACATGGTGAGTTGAAGTACCTGCAATATTTAAAATTGCAATTTCATCACTTTGTTTTAATTCTCTTTTTTCAATAGTCGCTTTAAATTGAACATATGGTTCATATTCTTCTGGAAGGTCAGAATATTTGAATATTCCATCCAATGTTGCTAAAAACATAATTACACCTCTAATATATTTTAGTATATTTTATCTTGATAATCATATATAAAGATGATTATAGATTATTCGTATGAATACAAACAAAAAAAATAATCCATAAAAAAAAGGTTATCAAAAAGATAACCATTACCCGAATTGTGTTTTCAAGGCCTAAAATAAAAAAAATAAAAGGATAAAAATCCTTAAATTTATTTAGCGTTTTCACCTAATGCTTTAGCGAGTGCAGGAGTTGCATCGATTCTTTGAGCATCAAATGTTAATTCTTCAGGGGATAATCCCATTGCTAATCCGTATAATTGAGCTAAGTGGAAAACAGGAAGAGCAAAGTCAGTTCCGTATTTTTCATTAACTTCAACTTGTCCTTGGTCAAATTGTAAGTGACAGAATGGACATACGTTAACAATTGCATCTACACCAGCTGCAGTCATGTGATCGAGTTTTTCTTTGGTGAAACTAGTGGTTACATCAAGGTCTCTGGATCTTAAACCTCCACCAGCACCACAGCACATCATTTTGTCTTTGTAATCTACAGATTTAGCACCAGTAATTTCAACGAGGTCATCTAAAATAGATGGGTCTTCTGCGTTGTCTTCAATACCGATGGTTTCAGTAGGTTTTAAGAAGTGGCAACCGTAGTGTACAGCAACATTTAAGTCTAAAGGTTTTTCGATTAAGGAAGCTAATTTTTCAAATCCTACATCATCTCTTAAGATTTGAGCAAAGTGTTTAACATTAGTAGTTCCTTTGAATTCTCTTCCAACTTCTGCTAAGTTAGCATTAATTTTTGCTTTTTTGTCTTCATCTTCTTTTAACATGTGGTTACATTCGAATAATGAACCGAAACATCCGTTACATTCGGTCATGATGTCAGCACCCATGTCTTCAGCAATAGTTAAGTTACGAGCTGCAATAGTAGCCCAGGTTTCTTCATCGAAAGAACCGAATACACCAGGAGCAGGACAACAAGATGCACCTTCCATGTCTTTTAATTCAATATCTAAAGCTTCAAATAATTTTCTGGTAGCTTTTTCAACACCAGGATAACGGTTGTTCATGATACAACCTAAGAAATATGCAATTTCCATATTATAACTCTCCTCAATTAAATTTATTCTTTTAATCCGCCGGTTGCTTCATCGTAACCGATTAATTCATCAAATCCAGTAAGTTTACAAATTTTTTGTACTTCTTCTAATGCTTCAGGGAAAGCGTGAGTAGTTGGTGGAATTTCAGCAAGACCAATTTTAGCTCTTAAAGCTTTTGTAGCATCATTGATTGGTACACCGTGACCAGTATTCATTACAAATACACCAGTCATTTTGTGTGGTTTTGCCATGTATCCAGCATGTGCTGCGATGTTACGTGCTTTTTTGATGATTTCTACAATTTTAACACTTCTGAGACATCTTTCTTGGCAAGTGTAACAGGTAGTACACATCCATAAAGCATCATCAGCAATAACTTCTTCTTTTAATCCTAATAAACATTTTCTGACAATTTGTCTTACTTTGTATGGGGTTCTTCTTCCAGAAGGACAACTTCCACTACAAGTACCACATTGGAAACAGTGTTTTACAGTTTCAATTCCAGCATCAATGAACTCAGCAGTGAAATCTGGGTCACGATTACTATCATTTAATAATTCTTTATCAGTTAATAAAGTCATATTATCTCCTTTTTTATCTTCATTTGATTTTTCTTCATTTTCATCAGCATCTACTTCTTCAGAAGTTTCTTCAACTTCTTCAG
Organism: uncultured Methanobrevibacter sp.; assembly: GCF_900314695.1. Lineage (NCBI taxonomy): Archaea > Methanobacteriati > Methanobacteriota > Methanobacteria > Methanobacteriales > Methanobacteriaceae > Methanobrevibacter > uncultured Methanobrevibacter sp. The sequence goes on from NZ_OMWD01000004.1 coordinate 23,706, forward strand.
CTGATTCTTCAACAATAGATTCGTCAGATTCTACTCCATCTTCAACAAGAACTTCAGCTTCCTCATCAGCTTCAGTTTCTTCCACAATTTCTTCAGATGGAACTTTATCTGGTTTAGAAAACTTAACAACAGTTTCTTTTTCTATTGTGTCTCCTTCTAAAGTTTCGATGTCTTTTTTAAAAGTCAACTCTTTAGAACCATCCTCTTTTTTATCAAAAGATATAGATATTCCTTTGGTTCTTCCAGGAGTAACTTCGACATCATCAGATGTGTTTGAAACATCAGTTTTGATGTCTTTTCCTTCATTTTCTCCTTTAAATAGATGTTTAAGACGATTTACTATAGACATTGAAAACACACCTCGGATAATCATTGGATAATTTCCTCAAATCCTTACTAATATTCTTTAAAAGAACATATATAAAGGTTACTAAAATTTTTGCTAGTGTAATCCAAATGATTACACTATAAAAAAAATTTTTATTAACCTAAAAAAATATAACTATTATCAACAAAAAGAGGAAAGAAGCAAATGATAAAAAAATTCGAAATTAAATCACATGACGGTCCTGGAAGAATCGGAAAACTTGACGGAAACTTAACTCCAAAAATTTTTTACAAAAATCAGATGAAAATTGCTCCTAATCAGGGTTCCTCATACAATATTGACCGTGAAATTGCAGAATTCAATGTAAAAGAAACATTAAGATTAGCTAAAGAACATGTTAATGATGCAGATATCGCAGTTATTCAAGGATCCAAATATATTGATTTAAGATTAGAATGCATGAAACAACTAGAAAAAATAGGTTACAATGGTTTTATCATAGCTAATGGAGATGCTCTTCTAACCAATCCAAGAGAATTAGTAGAAGTAGTCACTTCCCTTAAGAAAGAATCTAAAAAATCAAGTTACTTTATTTTTTCATTTGCAGAACTTTCTTTTATGCCCATTTTAACTTATATGGGGATTGACGGATTCCTAGCAGATTCTGCGAATTATTACAGTCATTTGAATGTACTTCAAACTCCAACAAAAGCATATGATTTGAATACATACCCAATTTATGATGACATCACACAAAAAGAACTAGAAGAAAAAAACATTGAAAATATGGAATTTACAATAAAAGAAATCCATGCACATATGAAAAATAATTCATTGAGAAATTTAGTTGAAGAAAGATCAGGAACAACACCCCAAAACATCTCAACTTTAAAAATTCTCGATAAAACTCAAATGGATTACTTATTGGAATACACCAAATTATTTTAAAATTTTAAATGATTGAATGATATTTTTGAATTGCCTTTCAGATTCACCAGAGACATCTAAAGTCCTCAACTCAAAAATATAAATCTCACCATTTTCTATAAAGACATAAGTGTGGATATCAAAGTTTATTTCAGGAGTATCCATATTGGCATGCAACTTAATTGAATCCAACCCTGCAATTTCAACAAAATCAGAAGCAATGATTACTCCACCATCATCAGATATCGCATCCTCCATGAATATCTTATAATCATCAAGATTTGTCGCTGTTGGAAACATAACTGCATTAATTAAATTATCCTGACCTTTGGACAATGTCGCAATGCAATCCGGATTTGACAATATGTCTGCCTTTTCAACTTCCCATTCGTCGGGATATTCGAAAGTGATTTTTCCACTATTAAAAGTTCTCATGAATTACTCCTCTTTTTTGGATGTTTCAATAGTTTCTGGAGCTTCTTCTATAGTGTCAATATATTTTGAGAAAGGTTCTGGAAGTTTTGGCATTACTTCTTTTAAGATTTCAGCTGCATCAAGTTCCAATGCCTGTCCTGAAAGCAATTGATTAACGTCAAATTCAAATTCAAATGGTTTTAGTAAATCTCCAGTAGGTACCCTTAAATTAATCTTGTTCTTATTCAATATCATTTTAAGAGTACTTGTATTTCTAATCTGCTCATTCATATCTTCAACAGTACTATTTATCTCATATGCTATAGCTTTATTTTTCTCATTAACATCATGTTTGGATTTTTCAATGGATTTTTCCAAATCCTTAACCAAAAGAGCATTTCTTCTGTTGATATTGTCACGAGCTTCATCAATAACAACATTTATTGCATTCAAAATAGATTTGTTGAGTTCCACATTATAAGCCAAAATCATTTTATTTTTATAATCGAGTTCTTTAAAAATAGCTACTCTTTCATCATCGATTTTAGTAATTTTTTTGTTTAGTTCATGAATTTCATCTTTGGCTTTAATGAGTTCTTCCTTATCAGTTAACTGTTCCTTTAAGGAATCCACATCATCAAAAAAAGAGCCCTTAAGAGTCTGAATTTGGTCTTGAAGATTAGCAATCTCATCATCTTTTTCCTGAATTGTCTGATTAAACTCCTCAAGTTTTTCATCAGAAAACTGATTATCAATTAAATTTTCATATTCCTCTTGAGCAAGAACTTTCACCAATTCATTATCTTCAAAAGGATCCTCCTTTTTAAGACTTACTTGCTTTTGTTTAGATTCTTTTTCAACAGTGTTACCATCTTTATCTTTACTATTATATTTTTTAGTATAAACTCGGACAGTTCTAAATTCATCACTTTCCATTATTACACCCACTCTATAATATTAAATAAGATTAGTTTAATTTAAATAGTTAATTATTTATTTATCGAAAAAAAAGAAAAAAGAAAAAAAGTAATTTATTATTTGTTTTCCTTTTCAATCCACAACAACATAGCCTCTTCAATCGCTCTGGAATACCAACCAGTTTTAAATAACATCTTACTAGAGGCTAATCTGCGAAAATTCAAGTCAATATCATTATTGATGCTAATAGTAACACGTTTGTTTTTAGACATACAATTAGATAGTACATACTAGTTAATAAATGCTTCAGTGTTTTTTCAGGTCATTTTTCTATGTAAAAATGAATATTAGCATGATTTAATCTAAATATAGTGTGTATAAATGTTTTTAAAATTTCAATTTTTTAATTCTGAAAGATTTTGGAAAGTCATTGAATGTTTAAATCCAACAATATGAAAATTCATTGAATATGTGAAATATGATTAGTCAACCTGCTTCCATTCATTGTTTCCCAAATGTTCATATTTATTGCCGTCGGGACCTTCATGAATTTCTCCGGTGCGAATTATTCTACCTTCCTGTTTACTGTAAAATGCACCTTTATCATTATCTGAACCATCAGACATTTTTTCACCTCACAAATTTAATTATTAATGTTTTTTAATTTAAGAAAGTGCAATAATTGTCACAATCAAAAAACACAAATAGCAATTTTTTATTAAAAATTTTTAATAGTTTTTGTTATTCCAATTATATAAATTGATACCCTCAAATTTCATCAGAAACTATTCGAAAAGCATACAATTTACCCATATTTAATGAATTTCTGACATTTTTTCATTTTAAATCCATTTTTGTAAAAAATAATTTACTGAAAAGAGATTTATATAAACAATTTCAAAAATAAGAATAGAGGTGTATCAAAATGACTATCAAAAAAGTTGTTGTAGCAGGAGGAGGAGTACTCGGAAGTCAAATTGCTTTACAAAGCGCATATTGTGGATTTGATGTAACAATCTGGCTTAGAAGTGAAGGATCAATCGAAAGAGCAAAACCAAAACTTGAAAGATTTAAAAATATCTATGTGGACACTCTTGAAAAAATGAAAACTGATGCCAACGCATATTGCAGAGGCCTAAGTAAAAAAACCGATTTAAGTGATAGTGAAATTGATGAATTGAAACAAAATGCTGAAGATGCATACAATAATATAATATTAACAACAAGTTATGATGAATCTGCATCCGGTGCAGATTTAATTATCGAAGCAATCGCCGAAAATCCTGAACAAAAAATAGCATTCTATCAGGAGCTGGCCAAACACATGGATGAAGAAACTATTCTTGTAACCAATTCATCAACACTGCTTCCGTCAATGTTTGCGGAATATACCGGAAGGCCTGAAAAATATCTTTCACTCCACTTTGCAAATACAATCTGGGAGAACAATACAGCAGAAGTAATGGGACATCCAGGAACCGATCAAAAATACTACGACGAAGTAGCTCAATTTGCTGAAGACATCAATATGATTCCATTAAAACTTAAAAAAGAACAGCCAGGATACATTCTTAATTCATTGTTGGTTCCATTTTTAAGTGCTGCTGAAGCATTACTTGCAAATGATGTTGCAGACCATGAAACAATAGACAAAACTTGGATTTTAGCAACCGGCGCTCCTGCAGGACCATTCCACATATTGGATATTGTAGGACTCACTACAGCATACAACATCATAATAATGAATCCAGAAGCGCAAGACCAGAATACAACCCCTGGAAAAATTGCTAAAATGCTTAAAGAAAAAATAGATGCTGGTAAAACTGGTATCAATGCTGGAGAAGGATTTTATAAATATTAATTCCTTCCTTTTCTTATTTTTTGATAAATTACACAAATCAGACAGCACCAGAAAAATAACTCTTTTTAAACCTGTTTTAAAACAGATGTACAATATTATCTGAAAAAATTAAAAGCATTACCTATTCGTGTAAAATATTATTACCATAACACTTTTAATGACAAAATATCATTAAACAAAAAATAAAAAATATATAAAATCTGTAAAAAATCAAATAAAAACATTTATATAATATGAAAATATAACTAATAAACGATGTGAAATAATTTTCATGTCTAATGATAACATCGGTCAACCATTTTATAATCTCCAAAATGTTTAGAATATGTTTCATTATGGGAAGTAGAAAAACTACTTCCACACTCCCCCTTTTTAACTAATTTTCATTCAATATTTCAGGGTCAGCACCAGCAATCTCCACCAAATATTCAGCTTCAACAATGTGAAGTTTGGAAGGAATTATAATGCAGTGGAGAGGTCCTCCGAAATCGTAGTCAATCAAATCTGAAATTTTGCCTGCCTTTACAATAACATCACTGGAACCGACACGAGCTATTCCCATAGCCAATGTATCTTCTCCAATCAGACCATCACGGTCCAAATCATTTTTAATGTTCATCAAATATTCCAGACCCTGATTTACAGTCATATATCTGTCTTTATGAGCCTGAATATCAAGCAAAACCAAAGTATGCAAATCCATCTTTAAGTTTTCTTCTATAGCTTCATAAGGGGATTTGGGATAAAAATTATAATCTGGGAAAGGTATTGTAGTGACTTTTCCGAATTTATACCCTTGAAGGCCTGAAATCGCAGGAGCTGAAGAGAGAATTGAAGATCCATGAATAACCTCATAGTCTATTTGCTTTTTTGAGCACTGAACCAAAAAATCACTATGGGTTGTGGCAATTAAAGGATCACCACCTGTTATCAAAGCAACATCAGATGTCTTGGCTTCTTCGATAAATTTAGACTCTTCTTCAACTTCATTTCTAACCAGTATTTCAATTTTTTGACCTACCAATTCTTCAATAGCTTCAAAGCTTGAACCGAATAATCTTGATGTGAAAAACTCAGCATAAATTTTATCAACATTTTTCAAACATTCTAAACCTTTAATAGAAATATCCTTATGGTCAAATAAACCTAAACCCACTAAATAAAACATATAAATTATATAAGAATTTAAACATAATAAATCTTATGAAATGTGTAAAAGTTCCATTAAAAAGGTTAAATGACACACGAATAAAATTAATGGAAAATGGCCAAATGAATATGGAATATAAAATAAAAGCTGAAGAGAAATACGGATATATTCCCATCAATGAAGATGTTGACGATTATGAAATTGTAGATATTGAGCTAGAACCCATGAAAAGAGTTCCGCACAATTTTTCCGAATTGCTTGAAGGAGAACTAACTAACGAGGAAATTGAAAACCTAAGAACCTCATTTGATACCATTGGAGACATAGTGATTTTAGAAATTCCGGAGAATCTACAGGATAAAAAGCAAATCATCGGCGATGCGGCACTTAAATTTACAAAAAGAAAAGCAATTTACATGAAGAAAAGTGCAATCAAAGGAACAACACGAGTTCGTGATTTGGAATTTCTATCCGGAGTTGATGATTCTGTGACAATCCACAAAGAGCACGGAGCTAGATTGAAATTAGATGTGCGTGAAGTTTATTTCTCACCAAGACTTGCAACTGAACGAAAACGGGTGATGGAAAGCGTTAAGGATGGTGAAAAAATCCTTGACATGTTTTGTGGAATCGGACCGTTTCCAATCGTAATTGCCAGAAACAAAAATGTTAATATAACTGCAGTAGACATCAATGAGTCTGCAATCAGATATTTGAATGAAAATATTAAACTAAATAAACTTGAAGGTCGTATCGAAACTTACTGCGGAGATATTCGGGAAGTTAGCAAGTCATTTAACTTGAAATTTGATAGAATAATTATGAATCTTCCAGGTCTTGCATATACTTTCCTTGATGTTGCAGTCGATTTAATAGACAATGGTGGAATAATCAACTATTATGAATTTTCTGATTCATATGAACAAGGAATAAAACGATTAAAAGACGCTTGTGGGAAAGTTGGAAAAGAAGTGGAAATAATAAATACACGTAAAGTCAAATCAACAAGTCCAGGAGAATGGCATGTCGCCATCGATGGGAAAATTAAACACTAAAAATCAACTTCCATCTTTTTTCTATAGTTAAGATACAATTTCACCAATCGTATTTAACTTATCACACTGAATCATGACAATTTTTCCATCTTTTGCATAGTTGAAATAATACCTCTGATGAGTATTTTTTACCAGCCCCGAAGAAGTAGTGACCGTTTCATTTCTAAAAATCCCTTTAACACCATTAATGGACTTATCATGATATGTTCCATCATTTAAAAGATTAATATCAATATCCTCACCATAATCATACACGCAAATATCTAAAAGCAATATATCATTTTGATGGAATGTTCTTTGTTCCTTTAAGACTTTATGATTTAGAATTTCATCATAATATGAGATATTTGATGAATTTTCATCCTCTAAAAACCCCCAGGAAACAGAAAAGTTAACCCCATTAATTTCAACATTTCTAGGTTCAGGAAGATGGTATTTAGAAGAGCCTGGAACCGGATCACCTCCATGATACATAAAGAGCACAGCCAAGCTAATTACAAAAAATACTATAACAAAAACAGTTTTTTTATCCATCAAATTACCAAGTTGGGTTAATTATTGAAAATTAATTAATTTAAAAAAAAATAGTTAAAAAAATAAAAAAATCAGAATTGGATTCTGTTACCAGTCCAATCGTCATCATCATTGAATGCATTGAATTTCTTTTCATCTTCAAGATATTGTTCCATATCCCTATATAATTTAACCCTGAAAATATCCGGATAAGGTATGTATAACATATCTCCATTTCCACTGGTTTCCTTTACATAGGTTTCTTCAAATTCAATGATTGAATCATCTTCCTTATTAAAATGATGAACTTCATTAGCACACAATATTTTGAAGTGTACAAAATCATCTTTTAATAATTCTTTAACTAAATCATCAATCAAAAGCGGATAATTTGCACTTTTATTACTTTTTATCTCCATAATATCTCCTCATTACAAAATAACAATAATTCAAACCATATTAAAACACAATAAAGCCATCATTCATTAAATTAGCTATTAATTTCTAAAATAATAACAGTCATATTCATAATAGCTTTTTTGTAGAAAACTCTACAAATGTTATATAAATATTTCAGAGTTATTATTTAAATAGTTATTGAAAATGATTAAAATTAAATAAATAAGTAATTTTAGCCAATTTTAAATAAAATAAATATTTTTAATTATCCAAGCGTTTTAAAAAAACATTTTCAAAAATATTGTAAAAATTATTATACATTAACAAAAATCATGCGATAAAAATTGGAAATATGGATAATGTTAAATTCAACGTCCATAATTTCCACTTAACTTTGATAATTAATTAAATAGGATCAATTATTCCTTTTTCAGTAATAATCCCAGTTATCAATTCTTTTGGAGTTATGTCAAATGCAGGATTGATGACTTCAGTCCCTTCAGGACAAATTCTAGCCCCACCATAATATCTTACTTCATCGCCATCCCTTTCTTCAATAATCGTATCATAAATTGATATTTCATTATCAAATGTAGAGTAAGGAGCAGCTACATAAAATGGTATATCATGGTGTTTTGCAGCCAATGCCACCATAAAGGAACCTACCTTATTTACGACACCTCCTTTGGCTATCCTGTCAGCACCTATTACTACCTTATCAATTTTACCTTGTGACATTAAAAATCCTGAAGCGACATCAGGAATTAATTTAACGGGGATGTTTTCCTGTTGCATTTCCCAAACACTTAAACTAGCTCCCTGTCCTCTTGGACGAGTTTCATCACATATTACGTTGATTTTCTTTCCAGCATCCCTTGCTGCCCTAAATACTCCTAAAGCAGTTCCATAATCAACACATGCAAGAGCACCAGCATTACAATGTGTCAAAACAGTATCTCCATCGTCAATTATTTCAGCACCATATTTTCCAATAGCCCTATTGGTTGCCATATCCTCTTCATACATTTTTAACGCTTCTGAAAGTGCATCCTCACTATTCAATACTCTGTCAACTGCCCAAAACAAATTTACTGCAGTCGGTCTTGCAGCCTTAATTTCTGTTGCTGCTTTTTGTAAATCTACACCCTCAATGTCAGCCAACGCCATTCCAAAAGCTGCTGAAACCCCAATAGCAGGAGCACCACGAACAGTCATATCACGAATAGCAACGATTACATCCTGATAATTATCACACCAAACATAAGTCAATTCATCAGGAAGCTTTCTTTGATCAATGAGTTTTAGTTTATTATCTTCCCATTCAAGTGTTTTCATAATTTAACACCTATAAAAAAAGTATTATAAAAAATAGTTGAAAGCATAATTAATTGTTAGTTTCTAAGTCCAATTTATAGACAATTTTTAATTATGCTCTCCGCCTAATAATATCCAATTCGGATTGATTAGAGATGTATAAAAATACATCTAATTTATATTTTTATTAAACTACTTAATAAATCTTTATATGAAACAATTAAAAATTAATGTTTTTAGAAATACCTAAAAACTTATGCATTTTCTGTCATTATAGGCACAACTTGTTTTTTACGTGACACAACACCTTCAAGTAATACTGTATTATCTTCTAATGTTACGCCATATGCCTTTTCAACTAGACTTGCATCTTTACCAAGTGCAATTACCTGTGAATTGCTGTTGACAATATCAGTGATTAAAAGCATGAATAAATCCAAATTCTCTTCTTCAATAATTTTATTTATGCCAGCTTCCAATTCTTCTTTCATTTCTAAAACATCACTTATGCTTGCAGTATTGACTTGATTGACAATGGACTTTACATCTTTAAAATCAATTTGTTTTGCATCCAATGAAAGTATTTCATCAATTGAAAAACTACTTAAATCTGTACCTGCCTTAAGCATTTCCAAACCATATTCCTCAGCGTCAATGTCAGCAATCTTTGCAAGTTTTTCAACTGCTTTTACATCATCATCAGTAGTGGTCGGTGATTTTAAAAGCAAAGTATCTGAAATGATTGCAGATAACATTAATGTAGCTATTTCCTTTGTTATTTCAATGCCATTTTCCTCATATAACTTGCATAAAATAGTTTCAGTACAACCCACCGGTTCAAATCTTAAAAATAAAGGATATGAAGTTTCCAATGCAAGTTTATGGTGGTCAACGACTTTTAAAATATTTGCATTTTCCAAATTATCTACAGATTCAGCAGGAGAATTATGATCAACTAAAATTACATTAGCATCATCTTCAACACTTTCTAAAAGTTCTGGAGCATCCATGTCCAGATAATTTAAAATAAATTCAGTTTCTTTATTAATATTTCCTAATCTGTAAGCTTTAGCTTCACTGTTGCCTAATTCCTTTTCTAAATTAGTCATTACAATACTTGATGTGATTGAATCACTATCTGGACTTTTATGTCCAAAAATAAAAGTTTCTACCATATTATCTTTCCTCACAAAAAAATAAAATCAGTATAATATATCTTCTTCATACAATATTAAAATTGCTATAAATGATAAAAAAATAAAAAAAAATAGATTTAGTAATGACTTTGTGGAGTCATTCCCAAATGATGATCTTCGCTTTTTTTACCAGGTATTCCATAAGCATCCGCCCTACATTGAGTACATGCTCTGAATACTGGAATAATCTCTTCAACTTGTTCTCTTACACTTTCCATCATGGAACAGTCCGGACGAGAATAGTGTTTCATTTTAGCCAATGGAATTAATGGCAGAATATTCATCAAGGAAGCTCCTCTTTTTTTAACTTCCTTTGCAATTTCAACAATATGTTCATCATTTAATCCAGGAATTAAAACTGAATTAACTTTAACGACCATACCATTAGCTGCTGCTTTTTCAACACCTTCAAGTTGATTTTTAATTAATATTTCAACTGCTTCATAACCCTTATACACTTTTCCTTCATATTTTATGAAAGAATAAATGTCAACTGCAATATCAGGGTCAATTGCATTTATGGTTACAGTAACAGAGTTTACTCCAAGTTCTGCAAGTTTATCTGCATATTTTGGAAGTAAAAGACCATTAGTACTCATACATTTGATTAAATCAGGTTGTTCAGTCGCTAATTTTTCAAAAAATTCAAATGTCTCTTCATTAGCAAGTGAATCTCCAGGTCCAGCTACCCCAACAACAGAAATTGGACCTTCAGCAGTAACTTCATTAATATGATTAATTGCAGAATCAGGATTCATGACACAGCTTGCAACGCCAGGTCTGTCTTCTTCATTATTAATATCTCTTGTACAAAAGTTACAGAAGATATTACACTTCGGTGCTACAGGTACATGCGCTCTTCCGACTTTATCATGCATTTTTTCATTAAAACATGGATGTGCTTTTGTTATGTGTGCAAATCTTGCACCTTTGTGTTCAGCCATACTCTCACCTCTCCGAAATATAACTTCGTTAATTTGTATTGATACGAACAAATATATAAAGTTTTCTACTTGCCATTATTTAACTCATCAATATATTCATGAGCCTTTTCAATCCATGCATCTTTAATTAACTCATCAGTAGCCACAACACACACGATATCTTCAGTAGACAAATCTTTAATAATTTTAAAACCTTCAGGCAATATTCTAAAGACCGCATCATAAATACGTCTTTGTAAATTAGAATGAGGGTCATCAACTACTAATGATTCTAACTCCAAATAATTACCAGATATTTCCAGTTGATATCTATTAGGTTGATAAATTTCATCCCTAGAGAATAATCTCCATAATCTTTTCAAGATATTTGGAAGATAGTTTTCATTATCAACTAAAATCATGGTAACATCCCTTTCTTTATCGTAAGTGAAATTAGCTACATCGCTAAATAAAACCACTTTAGAAGTTTTTTTCATTTTAATAGCTAAGACAAATACAGGATCATCAGGATTAACATAAGCTTTTAAATCATCTACAGATGCGCCAAGAACCAAATCTTGAAAGATTTGTTTAATGATGATTTCGTAAACTTCAGCACCCTTTTCATCATAGCATTCAACTAACATCAAATCAACCCTTAATCTATTTGTTATCTTGTCTGTGTCCCATTCCAGATACTAAAAGAGCTGCTCCGACAGCACCAATGTGTTGAGAATATTCAGGTACGATAACTTCTATTCCACCTAAGGTTTCGCTTACGGCTTCAACAAGACCTGAAATTAAACTTGTACCTCCCACTTGGATTAATGGTTCACGAATGTCAATTTCCTGAAGTTGCTGTTCATAAACTTGTTCAGATACTGAGTGACATGCCGCTGCAGCAACATCTGCTTTAGAACCTCCAGCTGCAAGAGTAGTAACAAGGTCCTGAATACCAAATACAATACAGTAAGAGTTTAACATTGCTTTTCTCCAATCTCCCTGCACTGCAAGCGGTCCCAGTTCAGTAATATCCACATCTAACCTACGGGAAGTCATATCTAAAAATCTTCCGGATGCACCAGCACAGATACCACCCATAGTGAAGTTGTCAGGAATACCATTATTAACAGTAATTACCTTGTTATCCATACCACCAATATCCAATACAGTAGCTTCACCTTTCTGACGGTCTGCCAAGTATACTGCACCTTTTGCATTTACAGACAACTCTTCCTGAATAAGTTCAGCGCCAAACTCCTGACCCATAGTGAACCTACCATAACCTGTAGTTCCAATACCATCAAGGTCATCCCAACCATAATCTGTTTGACCGAACGCTTCAGCAGCAGCTGTTTGAGCAGATTCAATGATATCTTTGGTAGATGTCCAACCAGTTCCAATAACTTCATTGTTTTCCATAAGCACTGCTTTTGTAGTGGTTGAACCTGAGTCAAGTCCAAGAGTAAGTCCTTCTTGTTTTTCACGGGCAAGAATATTTCTACGAGTTACGGTTGTAGCTAATGCTTCCATACGAATAAACAATTCATCAGCCTTTGTTCTTTCAGTGAAAGAGTAAGTAACTACTGGAATACGAGTATTGTTTTGTATGAATCTTCTTACTTCATTTCTAACCAATGCTGCTTCCGCACATCTAAAACAGGTTGCAATAAAAACTGCATCAGGTTTGGATCTGCCTTCAACAATAGCCATAGCCCTTGCAATCATTAATTTTAAACTTGAACTTTGGGCTGAAAATCCAAATTTTTCATAAGACTCATCAATATAATCCAAATCGATTTCCGGAAGAATAATTTCAGCACCGAATTTATTTGCTGCTTTTTCTATTTCCTTTTGAATTCCACTATATTCTGTTCCACATGAAACTAAAGCAATTTTAACCATCTTATTATTCCTCCTCAGCAGTTTGTTCAAGTGAATCTACAAACTCATTGATTTGATTCACCATAACATATGTTTCATCTTGATTAGTTGGATAATTGAGTTCCAATACAGGAATACCTTTGTTTCTAAGCAAAAATATTGATAATTCATTGGTCCTTGCACAACCAATACAACCGAATCCATAAGGAGCTCCATCAACAACTATTGCTGCTTCAGCCTCATCTATAAGCGGTCCGATAATAGCCATCCTTCCACGAACACCAGATGGAACTTCAATAGCTGCATATTTAAGTCCTTTAATAGGATCTTCTTCAGTAATGTTCATTGGTGGAGAATCAATCTCCGGATCTTTAATCTTTTGTCTAATTTGTTTTTGTAAAACTAAAGGAGTATGACCTCTCCTTTCAAGTAAATCTGCCAAAATTAATGAATTTGGAGGATAAACTGCAATTTTAACCATGTTCTCACCCATATTATTTATTTTCTATACAATCATCCATAATCTTTTTAAATTCGTCAACATCAATTGGTTTTTTCTCTTCAAGTTCCACTTCTTTAGGATTTTCCAAAGCTTCAGCAACAAAACCAAGTATTCTATACTCTTTTTCCATTTGGTGGAATCCTTCCCTAGGCCCGAATCTGTGACCTCTGCATCTTCTAGGATCCCCTGGAGCGAAACCTCTTTCCTTAGTGAAAATGTGGTTTGGATCAAGTTTTCTTATTTCCTCAATTGCTTTGTAAACATCCTCACTTTTTCCACTAATCATGGACCCATAACAAGTGTTCTTAATTGTAAGAGGCAAATCAAGCATATGAAATTCGCTTACAATCTCTTGTTCACTTACATGAGCTCCCGGCCCGATAAAAATCATACGAGTAATTACGTCAGGATCCCAATCTTCTTTTCCCAAATCAGGACTCATTGTTAGATTCTGTGACATATACTACAACTCCTTCTTTTAATTTTTCAAGAGCATCATAATCAGAAACAATATCACCAATAATGTTTGTTGCTTCAAAAGCTTCGGCAGTCGGACCATATTCAAAATTATCTTCAAATCTGATACCAATCAAACCTGCACTTTTAGAAGCCATATTCGTAATACCGATTTGACCTCTTATAACCTTATCTACAGGGTTATTCTCAGGAACTAAACCTTTAGCAGATTTTTTATCCCCTTCAAACATAACAATATGCATTCCAGGTACTGCAAAATGAACTTTGATTTTACCGACAGGGTTCTCTAAAAGACCGGACAAACGTTTGAAGTATTTAACAGACCTTGGTGCATTATCTGCAAATTTAATCCTACATAAATCATCCTTATTAATTGATTTAGTAATTACTTTACCTTCTTTTAAAATATCAATTGTATGTTTAGGATTTTGTTCGACAATAATCGCATCATCATCAACCATCCCATCAATCAAATGTTCAACTCCCGCTTGAGTCAACATTTCTGTTGCTTCTTTTTGAGTTTTGTTTAAAAGCATTAATCTTTGACTTTCGGATTTTACAGTAATGAAATCATTTTCTTTTGCAACGTCAATAATTTCCATACCATTAACGATTTTACCTGCAGTAGTGTGATTAGGAGTTAAAACCCTATTTTCACGATAAATAAATAGTCTTCCAATACCCTTTCCAACATTTCTGATAGTGACTGTTCCCCTGAGCCTTTGAGTAGTGTGTTCTTTAGGCTTTTCGATTCCCTCCAAATCATAAAAGCCTATGAAAGATTCACTATCATAAGAAACTTTAATTCTTCCATCTTTGATTAATGAGAATAGATGCTCTACACAAACTGGAGACTCCTCATCAATTTCAAAAGAGATATAAGTAAATAACTCATTTCCTTCATCTAAAACAGTACTTAAATCAGATACTCCAATCATATCAGTGGTTGTGCTTCTTTCAATAATTGGTTCAATGCCAATTATGGCATCATCATCTGTGAGATTTTCTAAAGTTTTCTTACCACCAATAACACGGGCAAAAATACCCTTATTATATGGAGGTACACTATAAACGTTAGTTGTATTCGCTTTAAGTATGATTAAATGAGTAGACTCATTACTAAAACTGGATAAACTTAAAACAACATCTCCTTCAAAATATTTGTGTTCATCAGAAGTTGGTTCTAAATCAGTTACAACAGGACCAATAGCCACTTCAGTTGGAGTAGACCATCTTACATCCAAATCAACAAAATCCTCATATTGGTTTTTCCAAACATCAATTAAAGGTTTTGCTTCATCAGACTCGTCTAATTGGATGATAATGGAACCGGAATTTGTTTTAATTTTATACTTGTTTATATTTTTCTCAAGTTCCTTTTTTCCTTTAATCAAACAAACAATACTACCAGGAGTATATGGGGCGTTAGTTTCATCAATTACATCCTGAATTGTAGAATCCTCCGCCACATTTCTTTCTTCTCCATTAATTTTAATTAACATACAATCTCCTAATAAGAATTTTTAACATTTTATATTTATAATCCTTATATATATTAAAATTATTTATTTGAAATTCAAAAATTATATTTACACACAATTATAACAATTATAATAGTGGAGGTAAAAAAAATGGAATTTGGAAAAAAACATCTCTTTTCTTTGATAGTCATTTTAATTATAGCACTGTCTGCAATTTCAATTGCCAGCGCTTATACTGGAACAGGTTTTTCACATAACATACCCGGTTCAAAGTATTATGACATGTCTGCTTCAGATATCCTAAGCAAATATGGTAATACCGATTGCCACGTTGAAGAAAGTGCAGTCTGTACACAGGTGGTTGATGGAGATACAATATATTTGGACAATGGTAAAAAGATACGTTTCGTTGGTGTGAATACTCCCGAAAGAGGTGTTGAAGGATACATTACCTCTAAAAACTTTGTTCAAAAATTATGCCTTAATAAAGAAGTGGGCATAGATATTGACGATTCTAAAAACAATGACCGCTACGGGAGGACATTAGCTGTTGTTATTGTTGATGGAAAAAATGTGAATGAAATGCTTTTAAAAGAAGGCCTTGCAGAAGTGATGTATATGCCTCCAAGTGAATTCTATCCATATGACTGGGCAAATGGAGATACGCATGTTGCAAGCAGCCATTCATCCTCATCTTCCAGCCATTCACAACACACAAGTACTTCATCTTCAAGTTCATCAGACTCTGGAAGCTATGTTGGAAATGCCAATACTGGAAAATTCCACGATGCAGGATGCACTAGCGTCAGCAAAATGTCAGAAGGAAATAAAGTATTCTTTTCAAGTAGAGATGAAGCGATTAGTCAGGGATATGTGCCCTGCAAAATCTGCAATCCCTAATACAATCTTCCATACTTTATCTTTTGTACCTCTTTTTCAAATTTGTCGAAATCGAAATCATCACCAGAACCGTCAGAATATAGTAATCCTAATGAAAAAGCACGAATTAGACAAACTATAGGAATAATTATGCAGAAATATACTAAAAGTCCGACATATGGAACGAACATGGAAATGTAAAAGCATATGAATTCTATAATGGAAGTCATGATAGGAATTATCAAAAATACTCCAAGCACTTTTAAAACACCTATGTTTCTAAGATCCCTATAGGATTGTGTAAAATCTACTGCCTTAGACAGACTATCATAATGAGCCAATCTGGCGGTTGCAATAAACTGCAAAATTGAAAATATAAAAAATACAATAGCAATTATACCTAAAATCAATCCCCATTGAACCAGAAATGAATTTAAATCATTTACTGAAAGGGACATGACCGCTCCAACTGGAATTAGAATTAAAAATAGAATCACGGGAATTATGCTGTAAACAATATCCAAAACAATTAGCTTTAAAGTATCTATAAAGTTCTTTTTAAGACTGACTTTTGGAATTTTAAATGATTCTTTTGTCCCATTTTTTACTACAGACAACATATATCCAGGCAATATGAAAATAAAAATAATTAATGAAATCAAACCTAAAATCATTACAATATTATTATCAGATATGAAGCCAAGCGGCAAAATTATGGCCAAAACAAATAGCAAAAAGGAAAAAATAAGTTCCTTGCCACTAAAGGGATACTTAAAAGAATTTGAAATAATCCTACTGAATTTCATGAAAATCACCTAAATATGAATATCGGATTTTTTTCTTGATTGAAAACTTCAATTTTTTCATCACGATATGTTAAATAAAGTGAATTGGAATCTGTAATTTCACCCACAACTTCTGCTTCAATGGAAAACCTTGCAAGATATTCTTTAATATAACCGCAGTAATCTTCATCAGCAGTGAAAACAAAACCTGAACCCGGATAAACCCGAAGCCAGTCAACCCATTCCATATTTTCATTTTTTGGAATATTTTCCAGATTAACAACTGCTCCTTTTTTGGAAGTTTCCAAAAGCATTTCCAAAGTTCCCAATATTCCAGGATTTGAAATGTCCTTTCCTGATTTGATATAATCGTTTTCAGCCAAATACTGAACTGCACTAATCTGATCGCGAACCAATTTTGCATCCTTATCATAAGTGGTGTCCCAATTTAGACTGAACATTTCATGAGGTTTGCCGTCAAGGTCAATTGCAACAATAACTTTATCCCCAACCTCGGCACCAAAACTAGTAATGATTTTATCTTTTTGAGCTATTCCAACAATTGCCACACCTAAAGAGTCACTATCCCCATCAGGATGCAAGTGTCCTCCAACCATTGGAACGCCGAACTTTAAACATCCGTCATTTATGCCTCTCAATAAATCCTCATAGATATCATCATTTTTTATTGACATTATATTAACCATGGCTAGAGGCTTGCCGCCCATTGCAGCAATATCATTTACATTAACTAAAACTGCGCAGTATCCTGCCCAGTAAGGGTTAACATTCATTATCTGACCCCATATACCATCAGCAGCAATTAATACGACTTGATTATTACCAATGTCTATTGCAGAAGCATCATCCCCAATATCAATAACTACATCACCAGAAACATTGTAAGATTCCTTTAAAAGAGAAATGACGTTATCGATTGAACTTTTACGTGATACTCCTTCAAACTCTTGAATAGATTTTACAAGACTTTCCAAATCCACTTAAACACATCCGTTTAATCAATATAATTAATTTTGTATTTGCAATTAATATTATTTATTATTTCAATAATCTTTTGTTCAACTTGAGAGATATTTGAAAAATCAGAATTAATCTGATTATCGGTGAATAAATTCTTTTCAATAGCTTGTCCGCAGACATCATCAAAACCACTTTCAACTTCAAAGATGATGGAATTTTTAGCTTTGAATCCATTTTCAACAACCTTGTCCAAATCACCATCAGTAATTCCAACTATAGGTATATCAAATCGGTACAGAATATCAGAAGATATTAATGTTGTATCATCACCAATTGTAATAACCACATCACAACCCCTAAACCTGTAAACGTCCTCACCGGCATGGTCTAAAAATGCAACTTCAAAATCAGCATTGTCATCCCTTTGCAAAATGCGAGGAGTAACTTTGGCTTTTCTTAAAAGGCCCGTTTTGATAATTGCAGTTTCAAGGTCAACTTCACCCAATTTTTCAACGCCATGCCCTTTTAGAGTTCCTCCTACAATATCTACAATCATATTATCCTTTGCAATTAATGTAAGCTTGTCTGAATCAGTTTTACCGATGACCACACTGTTAACCATGATATTTTCACCAGGACTTACGCCATGAACTATCCTATGAGTATGATTATCAGGAACATCATCCTGTTTAATGTGGTTATCATAAACCTCTTCCGGAGTTATTAAAGTCAAATTTAGCCTATGAGCCAAATCCTTCGCCAATTCGAAGTTTCCATTCCAAGGTATGACACTACCATCATCCTCACCAGGCCTTTCAATTTGAATAACAGGAATTGAATAATCATCAATTTTTTGAACATAATGATTATAAACCTTATATCCAAAAACTTGGCCTGTAACATCAGATTTTCCATAATTAAGCAAAAAGATTACATCAACATTATCATCATGAAATATTTTTAAGGAATCGCTTGGAACCAGTTTTTTTCGAATATCTATAATGTTTTCCAAGCTGGCATCAATTACCGCAGTCCTGCCCATTGTTCCTCCAAGCCTTGCAGTAACCTCACCGTACTCATTAAGCAAATCAATTAATTTTAAAGCATAACCGGAATCAATTATATTAGGGCCATGAACCACTACGCCAATTTTCATCTATTCACCTTAATTCTTTTTTTAAATATTTTAGATCCACATATTTCACAATCATCAAATGGATAATCCTCATCATATTCCTTTTTACATCCTTCACAAACCTTTTTCCAGTTATAAATTCCTTTAATTCCATCAGTAATGATTCCGGAATATGGAATATCCATTATCCTTAAAGTATTTTGTATGGTATAATCATCACTAATGACCTTTACATTTTCACCTTCCCTAAACTTCATATAAGCCAGTGAAATTAATTTTTTATCAGGAACAGATAACCTTAAAACATCACCCGACTTGGAAATGATTTCTTCAACCGATTCCACATACTCAGCAGGAACATCCTGAATAGTCAGCCTATTTTCGGCAAGTGCAGCGTCAAATTTTAAACGTGACTCAAAATCTTTTATCTCAGAAGTTATTTCAGGGACTGTAAAATTATTTTTAGAATCTAATTGAAAGCCATTGATAAAAGCTGATGCATCTAAAATATAAACAATTTCCATACCACTATTTTTATTTTAAAATTAAATAAAACTTGGCAAAATTTTATTCAAATGATGAAAAATATCCAAGAATACAGAATTATAAAAAACAGTTTAGAATACTACTATGACACCCATTAATGATAAAATGAATTTAATCTAAATTAAAAGAAATAGGGGACAAATAGGGATGAAATGGGGGGAAAATATGGTGGAAATTTGAAAAAATATATTTAAAATTTGAAAATATATCTTATATTGCAAAATAATTCGTGAATACGACATATGATATTCATGAATGAAAAAAATCGGAGGTCGAAAAAATGATTAATTCATATGATTTAAATAATGAAATACAATTTCTTGCAAAATCCGAAATTCGGCTAAAAATAATTGGCGAACTAGAAAAAAATCCAAAAACTGTCAAAGAACTGGTAAATACAACAAACATTACCTATAGTTCCATTTCAAGCAACCTGGTGAAGCTTGAGGAACGCAACTACGTCATAAAAAAGAAAAATAAGTATCACTTGAAGCCATTGAGCAAAATTTATTATAGAAATCTAATGGACTTCAAAATGAGCGTCGATTTAATAACCACTTTCGATGACTTCTGGGGCAGACATAACATTGACCAATTAACTCTTGATTCAATTCAAAACATCAATGACTTAAAAGATTCAGAACTAATAAAAACAACACCCTTAGACATTTACAAAACACACAATACAATTAAAGAAAAAATGATTACATCAAAAAGTCTTAAAGCTATTTTTCCATATCTCCATCCAGAGTATCCCCAATTGATTGAGAATATCCTGAAAAATAACGGAAAGGTTGAGATAGTCTTACCCAGAAACATGTTTTCTAAAATGATTCTTGAGATAAATGAGGATATACGAAAGCCTGCAACTGCAAAAGGTGATTTGAAAGTATATACCACATCAAAAGAACTGAATCTATATCTGACATTATGCGATGATACAATGAGCTTAGGGTTGTTTAAAAATGACGGCAGCTTTGATCAGAACAGACTTTTAATTTCATCAAGTGAAAAATCACAAAAATGGGCAAATAATCTTTTTACAAGTATAAAAGAAAAAATGTGATTAAAATGACAAATTTACAGACAAAAAATCAATTAAATGAAGAGTACAAAAATATTAAATATATATTAACATCAACTATGCGATCCAAATTAATTTTGGCAATGTATAGCTGTTCTCGAAATCTAGAAGAATTGAGAAATGATTTAAACAAACCTTCAGCAACAATATTGCATGGCCTTAAAGAGTTAGAGACAGAAAATCTAGTTAAAAAAGTTCAAAAAAAGTATCAGTTAACATCAAATGGATTTCTTCTAGCTACAAACATGATAAAACTTATTGAAAATTGGTCTGCAATTAACAACAATACCGAATTTTGGGATAATCATGACCTCACATGCATTCCAAAGGAACTTCTAAAGAATATGCATCTTTTAAAGGATGCAAACTACATAACATCAACAACAAGCGACCTTTCGAATGCATTCAACAAGTATATAGACCTAATATCAAATTCCATAGAATTGAAAATTATAATGCCAATATACTCAGAAAATCACTTTAAACACATCATTGAGTTGTTAAATAATAATAAATTAAAATATATAGAACTAGTAATAAGTGAAGAGATTTTAAAAGCAATAAAAATAAATGGAACTTTTAGAAAATACCTGCTTGAAAATAAAAAAGTAAAAATAATTTGCGTTAAAGAAAATTTGAAATTGTTTTTAACTTACTCACATGATTTCATGTCACTAACTCTCTTTTTTAAAGACGGGCATTATGATGATTCACAAATGCTAATTGGAAAATCTACCAACAGCTTAAAATGGGCCTCTGAAGTTTATTCAATATACAGGAGGTGAAAAAACATGGAGAATGATAATTCCTCCAAATTCATTTGCGAAATGAACAATTTAATTTTGGGAAGAAAAGGAGGCAACACTACTGTTAGAATTATCGATGAGATATTAAAACATCCTTATAATGCCAATCAATTATCAAAAGAATTGAATTTAGATTATAAGACCGTGAAATATCACATCTATTTAGTTTTAAAATCAGAAGTAGTTGTGCAAAATGAAATGAAGTATGGCACTTTGTTTTATCCTTCTCAAAAATTAATAAATAATTTAAGTGAATATGAACAAATTAAAAAGCACTTAAAATAAAGAAATGTGATATTATGAAAAGTGAAACTGCAAAGGAACATTATGATAATTCATCTAAAGATATCAAATGTGCAATAATTACTCTAAGTGACAGCAGGAAATCAAAAAAAGCAGATCTCTCCGGGCAATACATAGAAAAAGAAATTGAAACAAAATATTCCCTGAATTCAAGAATTATAATCCCTGATGAAAAAGAAGATTTATTATCATCCATTGAAAAATTAATTGAAGATAATGTTGATGTTATCATCACGACAGGAGGAACTGGGCTAGATGCCAGAGACATTACTGTTGAAACTGTAGAAGAGCTTTTCGAAAAAAGATTAGACGGTTTCGGCGAGCTATTCCGAGCTAAATCGTATGAAGAAATTGGTGCTGCAGCATTATTATCACGAGCAACAGCTGGAATATACAGGAAAACAGTAATTTTTTCAATGCCAGGTTCACCAAATGCTGTGAAAACTGGACTAAGTCTAATTATTAATGAACTACCACATTTTGTTCATCATGTAAAAAAATAATTTAATGATGAAATTTACTTTCATCATTTTTCTTTTTTTTAATCAAAAAATTCATTGACAGTGATTAAAGGTTCAAGTGTTATGCCTTCTTTTTCAAATGCTTCAATGGCGCCTTCTTGTCTGTCAACTACAACAAATGCTCTTTTTACATTACCGCCATTGTCTTGAATAGCTTTAATTGCTTTTAAAAGTGAGCCGCCAGTAGTTGATACATCTTCAACAACAATAACATTATCCCCTTCTAAAAGTTCACCTTCAATTAATTTTGAAGTTCCGTATCCCTTTTTTTCTTTACGAATCATTAATAAAGGGAGTTTAGATTCAAGAGAAACTGCAGTAGCTATTGGAACTGCACCTAATGCTGGACCTGCAACTTTATCAATGTCCTCATCTTTAATCTTATCACTAATCAATTTGGAAATTGTAGACAAAATTTCAGGTTCTGTAATGGCTTTTTTCATATTGATATAATAATTGCTCTTTTTACCAGAAGATAATGTAAAGTCGCCCTCAAGGAAAACTTCATTATCCTTCAATAAATCGATTAAATATTCTTTTGAAATCATGTTAATCAATTATAATAAATCATCTTCGCCTTTAAGCAAAACTTTATCACCAATTACTTTTACAAGTTCCATTGGAATTACGTTTTCGCTAGCTTTAATCTGTTCAGAGAATCCTGTTTTTTTAATTACAAGGTCAGTAATTTCAAAAGTATCCTTATCAAAAAGCACATCATTAATTTTACCGACGATTTGAATATCGGCATCAAGAACTTCTTTTCCAAATAGTTCATCTTTAATTCTCATGTAATCACCAAAAAATTTTTATTAATATATATTAATTAGTTCATTCCCTATTATATACTTATTTTTGATTCAAAGGAAATATTGACTTGAAAATAGCAAATTGTTTTAAATACAAACAACATATTAACAATGTAATCAGGTGAATCTATGGAAAATAACAATTTTAGTGTATCTCAAATAAATTCCTACTTAAAGAAAAAGTTTAACATGGACCCCAAATTAAAAAATATCCAAATCAAGGGAGAGCTTTCAAATTATAAATCTTATGCCAACGGCCATGATTATTTTACACTAAAAGATGAAAATTCACAAATTAAAGGAGTTTTATATAAAGGAAGAAAAAGGAACCTTGAATTTGAACCTGAAAATGGAATGAAGGTAATAATCAAAGGCAGTGTTGAAGTTTATGAAAAAAACGGATATTATCAGCTAAAAGCCAATACAATCAAAAAGGATGGAATTGGTGATTTGTATATAGCCTTTGAAAAACTAAAGAAAAAGCTTCAAAGTGAAGGATTATTTGACAAAAGACATAAAAAAGAAATACCAAAGTATCCCAAAAGAATTGGAGTCATAACTGCCAAAACCGGAGCAGCCATTAAGGATATAATCACAACCATCAACAGAAGATATCCCCAATGTGAAATTTATGTTTTCTCAACATTGGTTCAGGGAGATTTCGCAGCTCCCCAAATTGTAAGCCAACTGAAAAAATCCCAGAAATATGATTTGGACACCATTATCATCGGCAGAGGCGGAGGAAGCATTGAAGATTTATGGCCATTCAATGAAGAAATTGTTGCAAGAGAAATATTTGATTGCAAAATACCAATAATCAGTGCTGTAGGACATGAAACCGATTTTACAATATCTGATTTTGCAGCTGATTTGAGAGCGCCTACACCAACTGCTGCGGCTGAACTTGCAGTTCCCCAAACGGACGAATTGAATAACAGAATATATCAAATCAGTAAAAGATTAACTAAAATCATAGAAAATAAGATTTCAAACAATAAAGAAAGATTAGACAACATCTGTAAAAAGCAGATTATTAAAAATCCCGAATCAATCTATGATATCAAACAGATGCATTTAGACCAGTTAATAAATAACCTGGATCACTCTTCAAAGGATATAATCACTAAAAATAAAAGCAAGCTACAGCTTCTTGAAAATAATGCCGTACTAAAAAATCCAAAAAACATTTACGAGAACAAAAAAACACACCTCAACAACCTGATAAAGAATCTTAACTATTCATCAAAAAACATAATAACAGAAAACAAAAACAAATTAGAGATAATAAAAAGCTCAAAAATACTGAAAAATCCAAATGATATTAAAAATAAAAAAGAAGAAAGACTTATAGTTAATGTTGACAAGTTATCAATTTTAAATCCTCTACTGACATTGAAAAGAGGTTATTCAATAGCCAAATCGAAAGATAAAGTGATAAAAAGCGTGAAAGATGTTGAAAGTGGAGATGAAGTAGACATCAAAGTTGATGATGGAACTATAAATACAAAGGTGATATAATGGAAAATTTAAGTTTTGAAGAAAGTTTAGAAAAACTGGAAGAAATTGTAAACAAATTAGAAAGCGGAAACGTCCCCCTTGATGATGCGATTGATGAATTCAACAATGCAATGCAACTTGTAAAAGTATGTAACAATAAGTTAAACAATGCTGAACAGGCCATTGCTAAAATAGTTGAAGATAACGGAGAGTTAATCGATTTCAATATTAACGAATGAAATAGTCTATCCAATACTCCAACAATTTTTTTATTGGATAGCTTTCACATTTATCCTTAATCGAAATGGACAGTTTCCTGGCTTCATCCCTTTTAATTAAATTGGCATCAACTTCATCAATTAAATTTAAAATGGATGATGTTATGGCAACATTATCCTGTTTTTTCATGTCTTTTTGCAATAATTTTATAAATTCAAATTTATCATAATCCAAATTATTATAAAATTCATTGATATCCAAATAATATCGATTTAACCTAACCAATGCATTTGATTGAGACTTTTGAGAAATCCAAACCTGTTTTTTTATAGCTTTTTTAGTTGATTCAATAACGCTTTTAGCAATTAGCTCCCCCAGTTTTGAATGCTTGCCTGCATTTGTTAAAGAGTTATCCGATTCAAGATTGGAAAAGATTGCTATACCATCAGTACCTGTACCCGTTGCATATCCGTTGGAATACTGGGAAGGTATTTTCAAATCATTCAATGCTACTGTTTTCGCTTCGGTTGCAGTCATAACCGCATCAATTAGAGTATCATCATTTAAGGCAACATTGGTTAAAATTATAGTATTAATTGTGCCGAATTTACCATATTCCTCATAGTAAGAAGAGGAATCACCTGCCCGTGAAGCGTTTGTTCTCACGCCCGCTGTCGTAAGGACTGTAATTTCTAAGTTTTTAAAAGATTTTTCAACAATACTTACATTATTCATTTTTGCAAGAGTGATAAGGCCAGTGGATTGTTTATAATCAATATCAAAATCATTACAGAGATTAATCAAATATTCCCGCACATCATGGTCAGTTAGATAATCAATGTTTTCTTGAGACAAATGATGATTAAAGACTGTTTTTAAATTAGTTGAAATTCCACCATTTAATTTGGATGTTGAAATTCCCCTACGTTTAACTGAAAACTTAATAAAAATAGTGTCTTTTAAATAATATACTTCATCATCAAGTGATGTTTTGAAAATAAGCCTGTGCTTCATAAAAATAAAAAAAGAAAAGAAATTATAAAAATTTCTTTAGATTTACATCATTGGAGGCATTCCGCCCATTGCGGAAGGATCCATACCCATGTCTTCAGGGCCTTTTGTGGATGCAATTACATCATCGATTCTTAAAATCATTTCAGCTGCTTCAGATGCAGATTGGATTGCTTGTTTTTTGACACGTTTAGGTTCAATTACACCAGCTTCTTTCATATCTGCTACTTCACCAGTGAATACATCTAATCCCATGTAGAATGAGTCTTCTTGTGCAGCTCTTAAATCTACTAATGAGTCGATGCTGTCTAAACCTGCGTTTTCAGCTAAGGTTTTTGGTACGATTTCTAAAGCTTCTGCAAATGCGTTTACAGCTAATTGTTCTCTTCCAGAAATGGATTCTGCGTAATCTTTGAGTTTTTTAGCCATTGCAATTTCAGGAGCTCCTCCACCAGCAACAACTTTGTCATCTTCTACAGTAGCTGCTACAACACCGATTGCATCTTCAATTGCTCTTACAATTTCATCTACAATGTGTTTGGTACTACCTCTTACGAATAAGGTTACTGATTTTGCACCGGAACATTCTTCTACGAAGATCATGTCTTCACCGGAGATTTTTCTTTCTTCAACAGTTCCAGCAATACCTAAATCATCTTCAGTTAAGTCATCTAAGTTAGTTACAACATTAGCACCGGTTGCTCTGGATAATTTTTCAATGTCAGATTTTTTAACTCTTCTTACAGCTAAAACGCCAGCTTTGGATAAGTAGTGTTGTGCTAAATCATCAATACCTTTTTGTGCGAATAATACGTTTGCACCAGCGCCAACTACTTTATCTACCATGTCTTTAACCATTTTTTCTTCTTGTTCAATGAAAGCTTGCATTTGAGCAGGGTCAGTAATGGTAATTTCAGCGTCCATTTCAGTTTCTTTTACTTCTAATGGAGCGTTGATTAATGCGATTTTTGCATCTTTGATTTCAGATGGCATACCTGGGTGTACTCTTTCTTTGTCTACAATTACACCTTCAACTAAGTTGGATTCTTCAACAACAGCACCATCTTTTTTCTCGATTTTGATGTTATCGATATCAACTTCACCGTCTTCTTCTACTGCTTCAACAGCTTCAACGATTAATTTTGCTAATGGTTCACGAGCTGCTTCGGTTCCTTTACCGGTCATAGCAGTCATAGCTACTTTGAGTAAAATTTCAGAATCTACGTCATCGATTGCGATTTCATCTAAGATTTCTTGTGCTTTTTCTGCTGCTTTTCTGTATCCCATAGCTATGATAGTTGGGTGAATGTCAGAATCGAGTAAGTTTTCGGATTTTTTTAATAATTCTCCAGCAATGATAACTGCAGTAGTAGTTCCATCTCCAACTTCATCTTCTTGGGTTTTTGCAACTTCTACGAGCATTTTTGCTGCAGGATGTTCAATATCCATTTCTTTTAAGATTGTTACACCGTCATTGGTTACTACAATATCACCAAGTCCGTCAACTAACATTTTGTCCATTCCTTTTGGACCTAAAGTAGTTCTTACAGTTTCAGCTAATACTTTTCCAGCTAAAATGTTATTTCTTTGTGCATCTCTACCGACAGACCTGTTAGTACCTTCAGGTAAAATAAAAATTGGTTGTCCTTGTGCCATTAATAATCACCTTTTTTTAATTTTATAAAATAATTAGATCAGTTTAAATATCAACATGAGAAAATAAGTTTTAGTGTTGACTAAACCTTTCTACATAATACATGAGTTTAAGGTTATATAAATACTTTATGGTATAAAGTAAATAAAAGTAAGAAAAATAATATCAAACATCATCCCAAAAAAATTAATCCAATATAATAAGATTATGCTTTGATAATTTTAATAGATTTGAAATAAAAACATCATATAATCACAGGAAAAATAAAAAATTATAAAGTGAATCACCAAAAAAAACACATACCCACAAGAGCATATAGGTCATTCACCAACAAAGTTGAATTATATTGAAAAAAAATAATAAGGGTAGAATTATCTACCTTGTTTTTTCTCTAATCTAAAAGGAGGAGTTGAATCCATGGTTTCATAAGCTTCTTGTTCTTCTTGAAGCTCATTAAAGAAAGTATTGATTTCTTCCAACCTTTTGATTTTATCATTTTTCCTATTTAACTCATTTTGAAGTTTAATATAATCTTCTTTTGGAATAGTTTGTTCCCTTAAATATTTAAGTTCACTATCTTTTGAATTAATTTCGCCCTGAAGTTCAGTTTGAAGGGAAATGTAATCCTCACGAGGAATAGTTTTTTCTTTTAAATATTCAAGTTCCTTATCTTTAGCTACAATTTCAGTTTCCAATTTGTTTTGAAGAGAAACATATTCTTCACGAGGAATAGTCTTTTCTTTTAAATATTCAAGCTCGTTATTCTTAGCAACAATTTCATTCTCAAATTTGTTTTGAAGAGAAACATATTCTTCACGAGGAATAGTCTTTTCTTTTAAATATTCAAGCTCGTTATTCTTAGCTACAATTTCAGTTTCCAATTTGTTTTGAAGAGAAACATATTCTTCACGAGGAATAGTTTTTTCTTTTAAATATTCAAGTTCTGTGCTTGTAGCAGCAAGTTTAGTTTCCAATTGGTTTTTAACAGAAATATACTCTTCTTTAGGAATTGTTTTTTCTTTAAGATTATTTAATAATGTGTCCAAATTACTAATTTCAGTTTCAAATTTGGATTGCAAATCATCATACTCTTCTTTAGGGATAGTTTGTTCTTTTAAAGTAGCAATTTCTGCATCCATTTCACTGATTTCAGATTCGAATTTGGATTGCAAATCATCATACTCTTCTTTAGGGATAGTTTGTTCTTTTAAAAGATTTATTTGATTATCCCTTTCAGAAATTTCACTATCTTTAAGTGAAAGTTCACTATTCTTAAGCTCGATTTGTTTTTCAAGTTCCATAATCTGATTTTGAACTTCAACGTTATTCTCTAGTTTAATGATCTTGATTTTATACTCATCGATTGTTCTTGAAAGAGAATTAATTTGAGCATCTTTTTCAGCTACACTTCTGAAAGATTCGTTCAACCTTTCATTAACATCAGCCAATTCCTTTTTCTTATACTCTTTCAACTGTTCAGCAAAATATTCCTTGATTTCATCAAGAGAATTATTTACATAATCCAATTCATAAATCCTGTCTTCTTGATTTTTAATCAGAATATCCTTTTCATCAAGTTGTTTTTTCAAAAGATTAATTTCATCTTCAGCCTTGAATTTAATAACAGAAACTTCTTTTTCTTTCTCTACAATGTCTTTTTCGAGTTCTTTTATCCTTAATGGAGTGTTATCATTTGCTCTTTCGACTTCGAGCTTTGTTAATTCTAATTTAAGCCGATTAAGCTCCAATAGGCAAGACCGAATTAAAGATTGTAATGTATCTTTTTCAGCATCAATTCCTATTTCCATTCTATCCCTTAGTTAAAATTTTTATCCCAATACCGATTTCAAATTACAAATATTAATGAATTTGAAAATTTCGATATATTGTACAATATAATTCCTTGATATAAAATATTAATTTTATACTATTTAAATTAAACCCTTAAAATAACCTAAAAATAAAATTAAAAACAATAAGAAAACAGATTGAAAAAATAAAAAATATTAAAAAAAATAATAGAAAAAAAGAGATAAAATCACAAGATTTTATCATTAATCAATTCAGCATTCAATATGGAAGCTCCAGCAGCACCACGAATAGTATTATGACCTACAAGAACATATTTAAAGCTATTATCAAATACTGTGTCTTTTCTTAATCTACCAACACTAACAGCCATACCATTTCCTGCATTTCTATCCATTCTAGGTTGTGGTCTGTTTTCTTCTTCACGAACAATCACAGGATTTTCAGGAGCTGAGAACAAATCAAGTTCTTGTGGCAATCCTTTGAAGTTAGCCATACTATCTTTAACATCTTCAATGTCAAAGTCATCATCCAACTCAATGAACACCGCTTCAGTATGACCATCAATTACAGCTACCCTATGACATGATGCACTTAATTTGAAATCTGCACGAACCACATCATTACCATCATAAGAACCTAAAAGATACAATGATTCGCTTTCCATTTTCTCTTCTTCACTTCCTATGTATGGTACGAGATTATCTACAATAGCCATTGACGGAACACCATTATATCCTGCGCCGGATACAGCCTGCATGGTTGAAACTCTAATGGAGTTTACATTAAAATTATCAACAACAGGTTTTAATGTTAAAGCTAAAGCAATAGTGGAACAATTAGGATTGGTAACAATGAATCCGTCCCAGTCATTTTCCTTTTGTTGAGCATCAATCATATCTAAGCATTCAGGATTTACTTCAGGAATTACTAATGGAATATTCTTTTTCATCCTGTGAGCGCTGGCATTACTTGCAACAACATAGTCTTTAGCAAATTCTTTTTCAACTTTTAGTGCAAAATCAGTTGGAAGAGATGAAAATACAATATCCACATCATTATCCATTGCATCAGGATTAGTTTCAACTACTTCAATGTCCCTAACAGATTCTGGCATTTCATTATCCATATACCATGTTGTGGCATCTTCATATCTTTTACCAGCAGACCTTGAAGAAGCAGCCAATGCAGTAATTTCAAAATCAGGATGATCAGCTAACAATTGTATAAATCTTTGACCTACCATTCCTGTAGCACCAAGAATACCAACATTTACCATATTAATCACCTATTCTAAACCTAAAACATCATTCATACTGCTTACAACACCTTTTTCAGCAGTAGGAACAAAACGAATTGCTCTAATAACACCAGCAATAAATACTTCTCTAGTATGAGCTTGGTGTTTAACTTCTATTCTTTCACCGTCACCAACAAACATTACAGTGTGGTCACCTACGATATCTCCACCACGAACAGCATGGATACCAATTTCTTCCTTGGTTCTTTTTCCAACCATTCCCTCTCTACCATAAACGCCAACTTCTTCAGGGTCACGGTCAAGAGCATCAGCAATTACTTCAAATGCAGTAACTGCAGTTCCGGATGGTGCATCCTGTTTTTGATTGTGATGCGCTTCAATAATTTCAATATCAAAATCATATAATAATGGAGCTAACTTCTTTAAAGTGTTGAAGAATACATTAACTCCGATAGCCATATTTGATGAAATAACTGCAGAAACATTATTTTCTTTAATGTTTTTGATGTTCTCTTCCATTTGTTCTTCTGACATTCCAGTAGTACCGACAACAACGGAAACTCCACATCCAGTTGCACGTTTAATAGTATCAACAGCTGCATGAGCGATTGTGAAATCAACAAGAACATCTGCACCGGATGTTTTTAATGCTTCTTCTAAATTTTGAGATCCAGTAATTTTAACGCCTATTTCGCCAATTCCAGCTTGAATTCCAGCATCTTTTCCTTCAAGAGGAGTATTTGGAATTTCAATAGCTGCAACAACTTCCATATCATCTTGTTGTGATATTTTTCTAATAATACCGGAGCCCATTCTTCCTGCTGCTCCAGTAACTGCTACTTTAATCATAATATAACCTTTTTAAATTAAATTAGAATCTTTTAATGCTTTTTTAAGTTGTTCTAAATTTTCATCTTTCATGTCGACTAACGGCAATCTTAAAGGACCAGAAGGAAGACCCATAAGATTCATTGCGGTTTTTACAGGCACTGGATTACTTTCTATGAAAAGAGTTCTGATTAATTCAACCATTTCATAGTGAAGTTCCATTGCTCTTGTGTAATCATCATTTAAGATGCTGTCAACCATCAAAACCATTCTTTTTGCATCAATATTAGCTGATGCACTAATAACACCTGTTCCACCTACAGCCATAATAGGCAATGTTAAGGAATCTTCACCGGAAAGTATGTTGAAGTCGTCTTCAAGACCTTCATGTTGAAGTGCTCTGTAGATATCGGATATTTTGTCAACGCTTCCACTAGCTTCTTTAACAGCATCAATATAGTCAATTTTTGCAAGTTCAACAATAGTGTCAACAGTCATGTCAACACCAGTACGGGATGGAACATTGTAAGCAATAATAGGCAATTCAGATTTTTCAGCCACATACCTATAATGTTCAATCAAAGCGTGTTGTTGTGGTTTGTTGTAGTATGGAGTTATTAATAAAGCTGCATCCGCTCCTGCATCAGCAGCAAAATTAGTAAGATCAGCAGCTTCATATGTAGAATTACTTCCAGTTCCAGCGACTGTTTCTACTCTACCATCAACTTCATCAACTAAAATTTCAATGATTTTTTTGTGTTCTTCATGGTCAATTGTAGCTGATTCACCAGTAGTTCCAGCTCCAACCAAACCATTTACTCCTTGATCAATCAAATAGTTTATATTTGACCTGAAACCTTCTTCATCAATCTGTTCGTTTTTATCGAATGGAGTAACCATTGCAACATATGTACCTTCAAATCTCATTTTAAAACCTCATTAATTAAGTCACGTGCTTTTTCACCATCTTTCCAATCAACAAATAAGACAATTGCAGTCTGTGATGAAATAATTTCAACAATATTAATATCATTTTTCCTTAACGGTTCAGTAATGTCAGATATAATACCTGGTTTTTCAATAATATCCGGACTGACAAATGTAATCATTGCAGTATCACTTCCCAATGACAATGAACTTAAAACATCAGTCTCTACAACAAATTGGTGCAATAAATGATATGCCTTATTGGAATCTGCTTTATCAACAAAAGTGGACATTGAATTTTGAGCTGCGGAAATGCCGAAAATATTTATCTTTTCTTTAGCAAGACATCCACTTAATCCAGCGAATAATCCGCTTTTTTTAAGCATAGCTTCACCAACAACAGCAATAAGAGAAATAGGATTTTTATAAAGTGATACTCCTTTTAATACATCATCACTATGCGGACCAATAATTCGTGTACCTTTTGAAGACAAGTCTCCGTGTTCAAAATTGATTATCTTTGCACTAATTACAGGGTCCTTATATGTTAATGCGCGAGGATGCAACACTTGTGCACCATGGGTAGCCAAATCCCTCATTTCTTCAACTGTAATTTCATCCAACAGTTTAGCACTTTCAATTTTATTCGGATCAGTAGACATTACACCTTCAACATCAGTAACAATGACTACTTCACTAGCATCTAAACAATGTCCAATTAAAAATGCAGAAACATCACTACCTCCTCTTCCTAGAGTAGTAATTTCACCGCGAGGGCCTTTACCTAAAAATCCGCAGATAACAGGTATGATGCCTTGATTAAGAAGAGTTTTAATTCCTTGCATTTTAACATCAGTAGATTTAAAATCAATTTTTGCTTCTAAAGGATCAGAATCAGTTATTACTGGCCATAAATCATTATAAGGGTCAATATATTCTGATTTGACACCTAATGATTCAACAGCTGCAGAGAATAATCTTGCACTAGTTAATTCACCCATAGCTACAATTTCTGCTCTTTGCCTATCAGTCAAACCTTCACCTACGGCCTCATCAGACAAACCAATAAGGTCATCAGTAGATTTATTAACTGCAGAAACTACAACTACAATTTGATTCCCTTTCATATATTCATTGACAACAGACTGTGCTGCCTTTTTAATTCTGGAACCATCACCAACCGAGGTTCCTCCAAATTTTGCTACTAACAAATCCATTAATTTCACCTATTTTTCTTAAAGTTCATTGAAATTAAGTAAATAATTATACATTAGTATTTATATTTAATCATATTAATAAACTTTATACTTAAACAACTTGCAGATAGAATAAAATATTGAAAGAAATGTTTAAAAAAAAATTAATAATTTATAAAAATTTTATACAATTAAAAATAATTAAAAAAAAAAGAGAAGAAAAAAATATGTAAAAAGTCTATTCTTGAGTTTGTTCTAACCTTACAAGTCTTGTTACATATCCAGCAATTTTATTTCTTAAATGTTTAGTACTTACAGTGGAGTATTCTTGTACTAATTTTTTGTTTTCTTCAAAATCAGTAGTGAAAACACCTTTATGAGTTTCAATAAGTTCTTTTGCTAAACGTTTAACAAATGAAGTTCTAATATTTCCCATCAACATTCCTCCTTAAAATTTTATTTTGCTCAATCTTACTTAATTTAGTCAGCATATCAATGATTTGATCAATAATATCCGCATCAAGACCCTTTTCTTCAGATAATTTTCTAATCTTTTTATGTATTGCCTTTTCCCGAGATTCATCATAAATGGGAATGCCTAAAAAATCTTTAGCAAGGACAATATCCTTTGCAAGAGAAGTTCTCTGAGAAATTAAGTCCATCAACTCATTATCAATTTCATCAATGTGATTTCTAGACTTTTCAAGAAGTATTTCAGCTTCTTCTTTATTATTAAAGGATTTTATTTTATCTTCAGTCAAAAAATCACCATTTTTGATAATAATGATAATAATATAATTTATTATTATCATAGTATATAAACTATATGATTAATAGAAAAATTAGTAAAAATGAAATCAAATTTAAATTTCAATACATCCATCATTGTCTACTTTAGTTCTGATAACGTTTCCTTCGTATTTGCCCCAGGATTCTTCAACATCATCAATGACATCATTATCTACAACAGCAACAAATGACGAACCGGTTCCAGATAATCCAGAAGCAATTGCGCCTGCTTCCAGCGCATCAATTGCAATAGTAGCATCAAATCCCAAAGTTGCAGAATAAATCAGCCCGTTTAAAGTAAGGGCCTTAAAGTATTCTTTTTGCTTTGCAAATCCAAAAGCAGTTTCAACCAAAGGAGATAACAACTTCATCCTTGCAGGATTTGAGTCACCAGATTTTGAATAAAAATTAGGCATATAAACCAAAATTGGATAATCTTCCATTTTTTCATTTATGATAAACTCCCTATTTTTATTATCCGTTACAACAACACCACCAAAATAGGATGCAGTTGCATCATCAAAAGAACCAGTGATTGTAACTCCAGCATCAAGGGATGCATCAATAGCCATATTTATAATTTCCAAATCATCAAGTGGTTTCAAATCAAATTCATCACAAATAACCAAAGAAGTAGCCTTAACAATAGCATTTGATGAAGCGCTACTGCTTGAAAGACCAGATGCCATCGGTAAATTTGACTTAGTTTTTATATCAATCCCAAATTCATCTTTATTGATATTATAATAATCAAAAACCTTTTCAACACACAATTCCATCAGAAAAGTGTCTGCACCAACATCATTGGAGCAATTAATTGAATCAGACAACGTTTTAGCTTCACATATAATATCCAACCCTATGCCAAATGCCGAACCAAAACCTGTGGCAATTGCATTAATTATTGTGGCAGAACCTGGAGATCTAACTATTTTCTTCATTCATAAACCTCATCG
Organism: uncultured Methanobrevibacter sp.; assembly: GCF_900314695.1. Taxonomy (NCBI): domain Archaea; kingdom Methanobacteriati; phylum Methanobacteriota; class Methanobacteria; order Methanobacteriales; family Methanobacteriaceae; genus Methanobrevibacter; species uncultured Methanobrevibacter sp. Next base: position 59,044 of record NZ_OMWD01000004.1, read on the forward strand.
TAAGGAATTGTCATTGTTGAAAAATCCATTGCCCTATTACGTGCATTTAAAGATAGCATATACCTGAAATCATTGTCATTAATCATTTTATCAATTGCACGTGCGATGGAAGATATCTTATTCGGGTCCACCAATAAACCTACATCATCAGTTATTATTTCAGTTATTCCTCCAACATTACTACCAATGACCGGTTTTCCACAAGCTAACGCTTCAATTAAAACTAAACCAAAACTTTCAGAAAAGGAAGGTAAAATCAAAACATCACAGCTCGGAATGATATTTTCAACATCATTTCTGGCTCCAGTAAATATTACATCACGAATGTTTTCCTCTTCAACTTTCTTTTTAAGTTTTTTAAATAGCGGACCATCCCCAACGATGACCAAATAATAGTCGCTGCTAGCTATCTTTTTAGCTTCCAAAATGGAATCAACATTTTTCCTTTTAATTAAATTACCTACAAAAAGAACAATCGGCTTATCTTCTAACCTATATTCCTTTTTAAATGAATCATTAACATCATTTGAAAATTTATTAACATCAACAGCGTTCCAAGATAATCTTGTTTTGTTTGAAATGCCCTTAACACCTGTAGCGATGATTTCATGTCTTAATGCATTGCTTACAGCCAGAACAACATCTGCACCTTTTAACACTTTTTTAATTGTTGATCTCATTAGCGGCTGTTTTTTATATACTTCAAACATGTCTGACCCGTGAGCGGTTACATAAGTCTTTATTCCATGCTCATTTCCAACTTCAACAGCGGCAGCCCCTGCAGGGAACAGGTAATGACCATGAATAATATCAATGTTTTCCCTTTCAAGAAGCTCTGTCAATGCCTTTTTAGCATTCTTTTTAAACATCAAACCCCGAACACCCGGAATATTAAGTCCTCTGGTACCAATGACATGTATTCCATCAATATCCTGAATGTTTTTGTGAGGATATGTAATTACATAGACTTCATGTCCTTGCATTACAAGTTCTTTTGATAATGTATGAATATGAACACCTACACCACCGACATGAGGTGGAAACTGACCAACCATCGCTATTTTCATAAAAAATTAACTCCATCAATTGTAATATTATCTATTAAAATTATTGTTTAAATAAATATCCAAAAATCAGTAATAAAAAAAAGTCAAATTTAATGTCTTATTGCAGAGAAAAAATCCCTACAATATTCCCTATTAGACATTAAAATTTTAATCAATTTGGTTTCCCAAAAGAGGCTTACTTTAAAAGTAATTCTCTTGTATAATTCTATTGTTAGAATATTATATAAATTTAACTATTTTTTTAATATTGGTAATTAAACAGTTTCCATCTAGGGAAAAGACCTCACGAAAACTAAGTTTTCAAAGCCCATCATTGAATTGTTTATATTTAATTACCTAGAGATGAAATGTGAGTTATTATTTTCTACATTCCCTTAGAATCATTAATGATTTAATAATTGATATGATATTAAACCAATATGCCCCCATCAGGAATATACTTAACTCCACCATTTTCACCTCCTTGGGAAACATAGAAAAGAACATCAATGCAGCATAGGGAAAAAACTGAACTGATAGCAAAATAAACATTACTTAAAAATAATAATTTCATGTTTATCAACCTCCCAAATCGATTAAAAATGAGGTCTTTACTTGAAATATATTGTTTAAATTTTATTTAAAGCTTGTTAAAGACATTTAGGAAAATTGGGGTCATTTTGTAAAATTGTAGTCAAAAAACATGATATATAAAGGTTTTGGTAATGATTAAAACCGGAATAACAGAAATTTATCTGCATTATAAGATACGGCTTCGGTAATGTTAAACCCATCACGGCAAGAGAATTATCCATTCAAAATAGGTGTTGAAATTCCTGCACATTATACTTTAAAATCAAATCACCATCTAAAATAGCAACCATTAATGTTAAAATCAAGTAATTAAATCAAATGAAAAAAAAATAACATCTTCATTTATATAAAATTCACAACAAATACTAATCGAACATTATCTATTGAAATATGGTGCTTAAAATTGAAAATTGGGACAAAAAATTATTTGTTAGTGATAAATTTATAATTACTGTTTAAATAATTTCCTTCCATATCAACAAGAATAACATTCAAATCCAAATCAAAACGTTGCATACATCTATCACGGATTGCTTGGGCAATGCTGTTTGAAACTTCAACTGAAAGATGTATTTCATTCAAAATATCCATCATATCATCAGTTGTTTTGGAATCATATAACCTTTGAAGAGATTCATTATCCGCTCCGCAAAGAGCAGCATGAGTAACCATCACCTCACGCCTGCCATCTGCAACTGCGTGTTTTGTATCGAATATTCCTCCGGCAACTTTGATTAACTTGCCAATGTGTCCAAAGTAAGTGAATTTATTAATTCCTCTTTTTTCAGCTTCTTCAAACATGAACCCTACAAAATTGCCTGTTTGGACAATTTGCTCTTTACCAACATTTAACTGTTTTAAGGCTAATTTTTCACCGATATTTCCAGGAACAAAAATCAAATCATCAATATTGGATGCCAAAGCCACGTCAATTTGGGTGACTATTGAATTTTTATATGCTTCACTGGACATTGATCTTGCAATTCCAGTTGTTCCAAGAACAGATATTCCCCCAACAATACCCAATTTAGGATTCATTGTTTTTTTAGCTATTTTTTCACCTTCAGGAATGGAAATTGTAACTTTAGCAACCTTACCTTCAGGAATCCTATCTGTTAAATTTTCAATAATCATTTTGCGGGGAACAGGATTTATGGCATACTCGCCAACAGGTATCTGAAGGCCAGGTTTTGTGATTATACCAACACCTTCACCACCCGTTATAATGACATTTGATGATTCATCAATTTTATCAATTAATTCGACAGTAGAAACGATTGCCATATCCACAGTAACATCAGGATCATTATATGGATTTTTATGAGCTGTCGCATAAGCTTTAAAAGAAGAAATTCGTTTACATTCATCAATGATTATATCCAATGTCTTTTTAGGAGTTTCGACTTTAACACAAGCAATATCTTCATCATCTAAAAGAATATCCAGTGCCGCTAAAGAACATGCCGTAGCTACCGTACCTGTTGTAACTCCAGTATAATTATCATTGGTCATTTTTAACAAAAAAAGAATAAAAAAGAGAGAATCTATAATGATTCAAGTTTTTCTATAAGTTCTGCATCAGTTGGAGCGCCAACAAAAGCAACTTCACCATCTATAACAATAGTAGGCACTGCCATAATCTGATAGTCAATAGCTCTTTGTCTGATTTCTTCACTTTCATCTATTTTAAGAACTTCCACCTCAATTGCATCGCCTAATTTATCTTTAGCTACACTAGCAGCGTCGATTGCTGCAGGACAATGTGGACAGGAATTTGTTGAAAATACTTCTACTTTTATAGCCATTTTATACACTCCTTTTATTTAAGTTTATTTAAACCTAATTTATAATAAGTGATATATAACTGTTACCACCCCATTAGTTTTCAAATGCTCTCCAAATATTTATTATATAACAAAAAAATAATTAGTAAATGATTAAAATGAAAACTTTACCGACTGATATCAAAAAAATAATTAACAGCGCATATCCATATATTGAGGAATTCAATCCAGCACAAAAGGCAGTGATTGAATCCGGATATTTAGATGACAAATCAAACTATATCATTTGTATTCCAACAGCAAGTGGAAAGACAGTTTTAGGAGTTCTTCCCGCACTTAAAACAATACTTGATGGTGGAAAGGCAGTATATGCCGCACCATTACTTTCAATACAAAACGAAAAAGTAAAAGAGTTTAAGGCATTTGAAGAGCATGGAATCAAGGTAGGAAAACATCCATCAAGCGCAGAGTTATCAGTTATGGTTTTCGAATCATTCGATGCACTTACAAGGTTTTCATGGGATGCACTTAGAGATGTTGATACCTTAATCATTGATGAATTTCACATGATTGGCGAATACAGCAGAGGTCCGACACTTGAAGCTGCCATCACACGTGCAAAAATAATCAATCCAGGCATGAGAATAATTGCCCTTTCAGCTACCCTGAGAAATATAGAAGAAATTGAAGGATGGCTTGAAGGAACCTGCGTTGAGCATGACTACAGACCTGTTCCACTACACAAGGAAGTTCTGGATGCAGAGATGTTCAATACTAAAAATAAGAATGATGTGGTCGTTAAAGTTATTGAAAAAGCTATCAAAGACAAATCCCAAGCGCTGGCTTTTGTATCAACAAGAAGATTTACTGAAAGTTTGGCGACTTACGTTTCAGGAAAGATAAATAAAAAAATAAATGTGGAACAGAGAAAAAGGTTTAAAGAAGTTTCTGAAAAGTTATTGGAAGTTCCCAAGAAAAAGGGCTCACTTCCAACAAGCACATGCCTTAAATTAGCAGAAGTTGCTGAAAAAGGTGTTGCATTCCACCATGCAGGGCTTTTCAATGAACAAAAGGAAATTATTGAAGACGAATTTAGAAACGGAAACATTTTAATGATTACTGCCACTCCAAGTTTAATGTATGGAGTTAATTTACCATCAAAATCTGTCGTTATTAGAGACCATACCCGCTGGACCAGCAATGGACCGCAGCCGATTCCTGTTTTTGACTATGAACAAATGTCCGGAAGGGCTGGAAGACCACAATACGATGATGTGGGTTACTCTTATCTTATTGCAAAAACAATGGATGAAGCTTTGAACTTGGAAGAGTTTTACATTGAAGGAGATATCGAACTGACCAATTCCAAATTAGTTGACAATAAAGATGCAATTTACAGACAAATTATTGCACAGATAGCATCATCACTTTCAAAAAATCTAGATGACTTAACAGACTTCTTTGGAAAGACACTTTACGGATACCAAATGAGCAATAACCCTTCAATGGCATTGTTTGCTGAAGACAGCTTAAAATATGAACTTGAAACTGCACTGCAATTTTTGCTTCAAAATGGAATAATCAGAGCAACCCCAGAAGGGCTTAAAACAACTGAATTCGGTAATTTGATAGCCAAATCCAATTATACTGTTGAAACTGCAGTTAAAATTAAGGAATACATCTCAGGAATGAACGAATTCAATACCGATGAATTCATTTATGCCATGTCTGAAACACCAGACATGCCTCTGATTTCATTTAAAGGAAGAAAATCAAAAGATCCAGTGCGTGAAAAACTATCAGAATCAGGATTATTTGCAGTGGACATTGGAAACCCAGAAGCTACAACCGTTTCTCTAATTGAATGGATTAATGAAAGAAGCGAATATGACATAGAAAACAAATATAATGTCTACTCCGCTTCAACAAGAAGATCTGCTTATGAGGCTTCAAGACTTGTAATATTTGCCAAAAAGACTTCAGAAGTCTTAGGAGATTACACATACCTAAAAGACTTTGATTTCTTATCCGCAAGATTGTATTACGGAGTCAAAGAAGACATTATACCATTGGTTGTCGGAGTCAAACGTCTCGGAAGAAAAAGAGCTAGAAATGTAGTTGAAATATTTGGAAATGATTTGACATCCGTTTCCGAAAGTGAATTGCAAAAAATAGAAGGGATTGGCCCTAAATTAGCTTCAAAAATTAGATTATTTGTTGAAAATAATTAAAAAATAAAAAAATCGAGGAGATTAACCTCCTCCTTCAGCAACATTGGAGTCCATTTGCATATTTTCAAAGTCCAATGATTGCTTTTTCAATGAATCAATATCAATCTCATCATCACCATCATCAGAGGATTTGTTCTTTAAATCCTTTCCATCAAGCAACTCAACCAATTTTGAACGATACCATAAATTAGTTTTTTCAATTTTTACCCAGTCAATGCCCTCTTTTGTTCTTGTGTCAATAACTTCACCTATAGTTCCGGTATCGACATATCTGACATGATCTCCAAGAGTAATTTCCTTATCTCTTGCATCAAGGACCATAATATAACCTATATTAAAAATTTATTCATCTTCAATTTCAACAGTGGTTGTTTTAACTTCTTCTTCAACTGCTTCATTAGAAATTTCTTTGTTTAAAATAACATAAGCTCCAATAGTAGCAATATCATCAAAATTGATTTCAAGTTCATCTCTTGAAAACAAATTTTTTTGTAAAGTTAAAATAATAGTGCCGATTTTACCTGTTTCGGTGTCAAAATCAACATTATCTATTTTACCGACTACATTTGCATTTTTGTCTAAAACAGTAGAACCTACAAATTCTTTAATTTTCATAGTATCACCTTTTATATAAAGTTATATTTGAATATCATATAATAAAACATTAACTATTTAAATAAATCATGTATATAAAATTAACTATTAATTAAATAGGTGTAAAAAAAATGGAAAAAGCATGTCGAACAATTATTGATGATATTATAAATGGAAAAATATCCACTCGACGTGAATTAGAAGTTGAAAAAAGACAGCTTTGCCGTGATTTAAAGCTATCCCGATTTATGAGCAATGCCGACATTTTGGAATTTGCTAAACCTGAAGAAAAGGAAATCGTTTCTGAAATCTTAAAGAAAAAACCGACAAGAACAAAATCAGGCGTTGCAATTGTTGCTGTAATGTGCCATCCTCACAAATGTCCTCATGGCAGGTGTTTTTACTGTCCGGAAAGTGACATTGCCCCTCCAAGCTATACTGGTGAAGAGCCGGCAGCATTAAGAGGAAGAATGTATGAATTTCATCCATATATCCAATGTTTCAACAGACTGAAGCAGCTTAAAAAAATAGGCCATCCAATTGACAAGGTCGAACTGATCATAATGGGAGGAACATTTCCGTCAAGGGATTTATGTTACCAGCAATGGTTTACTTCACAATGCCTAAAAGCTATGACCGATTTTGGATTGATACTTGAAAATAAACCCAACAATTATGATTATAACCTAGATTATGATGAGATAAGAACATTTGAAAAAGGAGTTTTGAAAACTTATCCTCCAAGCGATTATGTTCTGATTGATGATGTTCAAAAGGCGAACGAAAATTCAAAGGTCAGGTGTGTAGGAATGACCTTTGAAACCCGTCCGGATTACTGTAAAAAAGAGCATATTAACAGAATGTTGGATTTTGGAGTTACAAGAGTCGAATTAGGTGTTCAGACATTATCTGATGATTTATACGTCAGGATAAAAAGAGGCCATACAATAGCAGATGTGATTGAGGCAAACCAGCTTTTAAGGGATTCTGCAATAAAAGTGGCCATGCACATGATGCCTGGATTGTTCGTTAGTGAAAAGCAGGATTTAAAAATGTTCAAGCAGCTGTTCAGTGATGAAAATTTCAAGCCAGACATGCTTAAAATATATCCATGCCTCGTCACTGCCGGAAGCGAATTGTACGACTTATGGCAAAGTGGAGGTTACGAACCCTACAGCGATGAAGAGGCAGTTGAACTAATTGTCAAGATAAAAGAGATTCTTCCAAAATGGGTCAGGACAATGCGTATTCAAAGGGACATTCCATCAACATTGATTGAAGCCGGTGTTAAGAAATCCAACCTGGGAGAACTTGTCTACAACAAGCTTGATGAAAAGCACATTAATTGCCAATGCATACGCTGCCGAGAAATTGGCCATAAGAAAACAAGCAGAGAATACGAATTAGATGATTTTGAAATGTTCAGAGAAACATATACTGCATGCAATGGTGAAGAAAACTTTTTATCAATTGAAGATGTTAATGAAGAAAGCATTGCTGGATTTTTAAGGTTGCGTTTCCCGTCAAAAAATCATTTTAGAGAAGAAATAAGCGACAAAACAGCACTTGTTCGTGAATTGCACGTTTATGGAAATATGATAAAAATAGGAGGTAAAAATCCCAATATAGGTCAGCACACAGGATTTGGTGAAAAGCTTCTAAAAGAAGCTGAAGAGCTTTCCATTGAAAATGGAAAAGAAGAGTTGGCCATAATAAGTGGAATAGGATCCAGAAATTACTATCGCAAATTCGGATATGAAAAGGTTGGACCGTACATGGTCAAAAAGTTGATATGAAAATATTTAAATACTTCATTCGTATATATACTAACTAATTAATTAGAGAGGGGTAACGATGTACAATATAAAAAATTCAAAAGAATTAGCAAGCTATATCAATTATACTAATTTAAATAATATAATCTCAGAAGAGGAAATGAAAGAATTTCTTGAAAAAGCAAAAGAAACAACATTTCATTCAGTGGTTGTTTCACCAACATATGTCCAATTAGCTAAAGAAACTTTAGCAGATACAGACATCAAGGTTGGAAGCGTGGTCGGATTCCCATTAGGTTTTGAAGACACAGAATCCAAATTAGCCGAAACAAAAACTTTACTCGACAAAGGAGCAGACGAATTGGAAGTCGTGATTAATCTAAGTTATTTAAAAGATAAAAAGTACAGTTTAATCGGAAAAGAAATCGAAGCCATAAAAGAGCTTATGGGAGATAAAATTCTGAAAGTCAACATTGAAGTCAAAGCTCTCGATGATGCTGAAAAATCCGCCATTGTCCAAGTTGCTGAAAAGGCAGGAGCAGACTTTGTAAAAACTGCAACAGGATTTGTGACCCCATGCCACATTTATGAAATTGTAAATGACATAAACATTATCCAGAAATATGCTCCAAAAATCAAAATTGAAATATATGGTGGTATAGACAGCTATAAACTAGCCAACCAAGTCTTAACTGCAGGAGCAGATAACATTTCAAGCAATTACGGTTACGAAATTGTAAAACAATACAAAGAATTGAGAGAAAACACACAAGTAAAACCAAAACCAATTACCTTATAGACACCAACTGCCATCACCACCTAATTTACCATTAGCTAAAATACTCATTTTATCGCAAAAAAATAGCAAATTAGATTATATAAGAAAATTATTTAAAAAAATAGTAGTAAAGAATGCCATGGGCCGGACTTGAACCAGCGACATCTAGATCTTCAGTCTAGCGTTCTCCCATCTGAACTACCATGGCATATGGACCGAACGAGATTCGAACTCGTGATCTCCTCCACGTCAAAGAGGAATCATACCCCTAGACCACCGGTCCTATACAACATACAATAGTTTGTAAAAAGTAATATATAAAGTTTACTAAAAAATATAGGACAGTGTAAAAATAAATTAAAAATAAAAAAAATTGACCAAGAAAAATGGCCAATAGATTTTATTATATAAAGCTTTTTTTTGAAAATAACCAACTAACAAATCTATTTGATTGCTAATTTGATATCTTCAGCTTTTACAGTTTTTCTACCAGCGTGGCGTGCGAAATTTACAGCTTTTTGTGCGATTTCGTCACCTTTTTCTTCTAATGCTTCAGCTAATGCAATTTTTGCATCATCACTAATTCTTTGTGCGCCAGCATTTTTTAAGATACGACCGACTGGTGCGATTGGTAATTCACTCATAATGACACCTCCAATTAAAAGATAGTACGCAATAGTATATAAAGGTATCGGTAAAAATGAATATTCAACCCCTATATTATAGTAGTGCAACTATCATAATATGCTTTTGAAAACTAAAAAAAAATATAGGTATTATCAATAATCAAAGGATAAAAATTAGTTAAAAATATAAAAATAAGGAAAAAACAAAATAAAAGAATTATTTTTATAATAATTCGCTTTTCAGATAAGTTGCGGTTGCTTGAGTTATCTTTACATCAACAAAGGTTCCTAATTCTGCATCATCAACAATTACTGGAATATATGAGTCAGTTTTTGCAATAAAACCACCTTTAGAACCTTTTTCTACAACCAAGACTTTTTGATGAGAACCTACCAGTTCCATATTTTCTTCTTCGGTTATTTTAGATTTAATTTCTGATAAAAATTTGGATCTTTCTTTCATAACAGGGCGAGGAATCTCTTCAAGTGAAGATGAAATTGCACCTTTTCTGTGCTGGTATTTTGACAGGTGAATCAAACTTGGCTTTACATTTTGAAGCAACTTAACTGTCAAGTCAAAATCATCATCTGTTTCTGTAGGATAACCCACAATAACATCCACAGCCAAGGTCAAACCTGGAATTTCACTTTTGAATTTTGAGACTATATCCAGATATTGCTCTATGGTATGGCCCCTTCTCATTTCTGATAAAACCTTATCACTGCCTGATTGTATCGGTAAATGGATAAAATTATATACCTTCGGATGTTTCATGGCATCGATAATTTCATCAACATCGTTTAAAATGTTTTTAGGATGCATCATTCCAACACGAACTCGAAATTCTCCTTCCAAATTGGCCACTTCTTTAATTAAATCAGATAGCTTTTCACCACTGTCACGGCCAAATGCTGCAGTGTCCTGAGCAGTGAGTTGAATTTCACAGGCCCCATTTTCTATTGCTTCTTTTGCTTCTGCAACAATATCCTCGATAGGATAACTATTTAATGGTCCTCGAGCAAAACGAGTGCAGCAGAATGTACATGCTCCTAAACAGCCCTCACAAATCTGTATAATATGAATCAAACCATCATCAATAAGTTTAGGAACACCCACCTTACTTTCTTTTGTAAAACCGGTTTCACGAATAACATCACCACAGTATGTTCCCTTTACGACATCCGCAGACTTATTCAGCTGATGAGGTCCAATCCAAGAACAGTTCGGTCCGATTTTTTCCAGTTTTTCAGGGTCAATCTCAACCATGCACCCACTGACAATGATTTTCTTATCTGGAAAATCCTTCTGAAGCTTTTGAATTTTATAAACCACCTTGTTTTCAGTAGGCAACTTAACATAGCATGTATTTACAATAATAACATCAGCTTCCTCAATGGAATCAACAATATCTATTTCATTTTCAACAAGCACACCCGCCATAATCTGCGCATCAGCCTTATTGAATGTGCAACCGTAAGAATCAATATATACTTTCATAGTTATTCTCTAATAGTCTTTTTAAAAATGTATTTTGTTAAATCATAGTCAAAGTTATGGAACTTGACCGGTTTTGAATAAACTCTTCTGATTACGCCGGCTTTGGCAAAACCAGAAGTAAGCTTTCTTTCTTGAGTTTTAATGACATGCACCTTAACGATATGATTTTCAATCTTGACGACATCACCAGGGGCGATTTCAAAGTCCCTGTCCAAATCCAGTTTATAGGAATCTACATCCCCATGCAAATCTACTGAAAACCCAATACGAGCCGGAATTTCAACAGAAGATGCCCAGATAGTACTTATATCTTCAATTTTAGATTTTTTCAATCTTTTATCATTTACTTCAATACTTGTCACTTCAACCTGACCTAAATCTGAAAGCAAAACATCTCCTACCTTCAATTCATCACTTGGAGATAAATCAATAGTAGTCTTATGAGATTTATCCTGCTCTGAGATAATTAACCTATAAGGTATGGGTTTTTTTACTGAAAACATGTCCTTAAACACATGACCGCATGATTCGCATCTAAGCAAATACTCTTCCATAATCTTTTTCTTAGATGACTTTTGCTTTGAATTTAAAATTTCAACATCGTCAGAACCGCATATTGGACAATCCATTTTTATGCCTCCCACTTATTCTTCCTTATCATTTAAATAATGGTTAACCAAACCACCATCTTCCAAAATATTTAACATGAACTCCTTGAATGGTTCGAATGTAGTTGACTCACCAGTAGTTTCATTGACCAGCTCTCCTTTTGACAGGTCAATATTAATGATATCTCCATCTTTCGCATCGATATCTGAAACGATTACCGGCAGTCCTATATTGATTGCATTTCTATAGAATATTCTTGCAAATGACTTGGCTACAATTGCATCCACACCAGCTGTTTTAATGGCTACCGGTGCCTGTTCTCTTGATGAACCACAACCAAAATTCTCATCCGCTACAATAATATCTCCTTTTTTTACGTTTTTGGTAAAATCAGGCCTTTCACCCTCCAAGACATGGTCTGCCAAATCCTGAGGATTGAAAGTCCTTAAATACCTTCCGGGAATGATTACATCAGTATCAATATTTTCCCCAAAGGTCCATGTTTTTCCTTTAATTATATCCATAACTATCACTAAAAATAAATTGATAAAAAAAATGAAGGTATTCGGGAGTTACCCAAATACAAAATTAGTCTTAGGTGATTTTTGTTAATACAGTTTATTTATTACTTTTTAAAGGTTGAGCAAATTTTTTCTCAATACTTTCACGATACATTGAATTCATGGTACAGAATGGAATAATCCTACCATCAGGTGTTGCATAATGAATAACACATTTTTTAACCCTGTCTTCATCAAAGTTAAACGGATCCATGAAATGCATACATGAAATAAGCATTGCATCTTTGGAGAAGTCTCCTAAAGCGTCGTAATCTCCTCTTGCAAATACATTTATTAATATTTTTGTAATTTCCAATTCTTCAGGAGTTCTGCTAGTGTGAACCATTTTAGGAAGGTTTCCAGTCAAACCAGCTAAAACACGTTTTCTGGAACCGAATCTGCCTGCTTTGAGTTTTTCATTATATTCCTTCAATTTGTTGAACAAATCATCTACATCTATGAAATCTGTAATCGGAATCAATTTGTCCTTGCCAGGCCCTTCTGTTTTTTCTCTAAATACATAGGTTGCAATTCCACAGTGCTGATGACAGTTTAATGTAACTTTAGCTGTATCTTCCTCATCCAAAAGAGATATGAATTCTGCAATTGGCTCAACGGAAGATGGTGGGTAAAATGATTCTGTTGGAACCTGACCGTCAGTAACTTCTTCAATAATGCTGACAAAGTCGGGAATGGTTATTCTTTGCTCTTCAACATGTTCCGAAGGTGTTCTGCCTGCAAATGAAACAGGCTGGAAATTGACACCATAAATGTTTTCACTGTGATCGAATGCGAATTTAATAATATCTCCAATCTGATGATCGTTGACTCCTTTAACCAATGTAGGTACAAGTACTACACCCAATCCAGCTTTTCTACAGTTTTCAATAGCGTCAAGCTTGAATGGAAGTAAATCTTTACCCCTATTATTAATGTATGGTTCTGGAGTTACACCATCAAAAGCAAGATAAACTGTGTTTAATCCAGCATCTTTTAATTCCTTTGCCAAACTTTCCTTTTTAGCTAATCTAATACCATTAGTTGCAATTTGAACGTGAGTAAAACCTTCTTCTTTTGCCATTTCAACAAGTTCAACAATGTCTTTTCTAACGGTCGGCTCTCCACCAGCATACTGAATAGCGGGACATGGATGAGGTTTTAAGCTTCTCAGATTCCTAAGCATTTGCCTAATTTCATCCTGTGTAGGTTCATATTTGTATCCTGCAGCAGCAGCATTAGCAAAACAAACAGGACATCTTAAGTTACACCTGTTTGTTACATCAATCAAACCTAAAACAGTTGAAGTTTCATGTTTGGAACATAATCCACAATTGTTCGGACAAGAAATTTCATCAGGAACAGAAGGATTTTCAATTTTTGTAATGGACGGTGTATACTCTTCCATTTTATTATATAACTGATCATCACCCCAATAAGTGTTGATAAATTCCCCATGCTCATCACAAGTTTTTTTGATAAAGACTTTGCCATCTTCATCATAAACTTCAGCAGTTAAAGATTTACCGCACTCAGGGCATAAACTTTTAGTATCCTTAATTTTCAAAAAAACCACCTTACTAGCAATATTGCATTAACATTACATAATATATACAATATTTAAATTATATCATACTTCTTATTTATACTTAATTGGATATTGTAATAATACTTTGCCAGTTTCATCTTTAATGCATACTCAAAATTTAAATCATTGAATGAACAAAATAATATTAATATGTGAAATTTATTTTTACAGAAGGCAATAATATGCTAAACAGTTATTTTAAATTTAAAGAAAATGGAACAGATTTAAAAACTGAAATAATTGGAGGCATTACCACTTTTCTTGCTATGGCATATACTTTAGGAATCAATCCTACAATATTATCTAAAACCGGAATGCCTAAAACAGGAGTATTTTTTTCAACAGCCATAGCATCGGGAATTGCATGGGGATTCATAATATATTCAATTGGAAAAATTGCTACCGGAAAATTCAAGGAAACTAATTTGAGAGTATATGTTCTAGCAATTGTATTTGGATTTTATATATTCTTTGGAATTTGAACTCACTTATGTGAGTTTAATTCTCTATTTTAAATAGCGATGCCTAAGCAATCGGCTGTAATTGACAAAATTACTGATGATGAAAAATCCCATATCCTTGAACTGTTCAGCCTGTAATCTTTCAAAAATGAAAAAAGCATTGAAAAGTACAAAATAATATAAAACAATATCATACTGAAACTTAATTAATATATACTAGTTTAAACAAATAATTAGTAAAACAAAATTGGGGAAACTATTAATGGACATTCAAATATTTCTACTGGGTTGTCTTACAACATTATATTTTATCCTCCCTGCATATTTTTCAAATGGAGGAGCACTAGCGTTTGGTGGGGGAACACCAGTTGACTTTGGAAAAAAAGACAGTAAAGGCGTTCGCTGGATAGGTGATGGAGTAACTTGGAGAGGATTAATTGCAGGAACCTTAATCGGAATGCTAACTGGAGCAGTTCAAGGGTTATTGGCTCCAAGCATACTATCTGCAATAGGACCATACATCATAACTCCAATAATAACTGACGTCCACAGCGGAATAATAATAGGGTTTTTACTTGGTTTTGGTGCACTTGTCGGTGATGCATTAGGAAGCTTTTTAAAAAGAAGACTTGGAATTGGAAGAGGAAAGCCTGCACCATTTTTAGATCAATTAGATTTCATAATAGTTGCATTAATCTTTGTTTCACCAGTTGTTAAACTAGACCCATTATTTATATTAATTGCAATTGTCCTAACACTGATTATTCATTTAGTGGCAAATGGCGGTGCCTATTTGCTTGGCTTAAAAGATGTGTGGTATTAAAAAAAAAGAAATATGATGAGTTAGATATATCTATTCATCATTACCACTGTGCCTACAGCCGGTGCAACGGTACATTCATCATCAGTTAAAATATCACCCATTGACTTGACTTCAAGACCCAATAATTCGGCTGCTTTTTTATCAAGGATATCCTTGCCCAAACCTGTGGTGACAATCAAATCAAGGTTTTGTGTTTCATGAACCTGTTTTAAGCCATCAGCAATCTGTTCAACCTGTTTTTGATGGATGAATTTACACATTTCAACGATTTCATCCATAGACAACATTTCCAAATCTGCACAGACCACCCTGGCGATTCTTTTTGCACAGTCAAGTTTTGATTTGGACTCGCCATCAAATGTATCGCAAATGTAATCATCTTCACCAATTAAATCCAAAACAGTGTAGACATCGGCAGTTTGTGCAAACAATTCGGAAGCTACCCTATATTCTTTCCCATTCAATTCAACCTTATCCAAAAAGCTGGCCAAGTTGGTTCTCAATGTTCCTGTGTAGACAAGCTCACCGGTAGCGGACCTGTCAAAATCAGATTTTCCAATTGCACATTCATTTCCACCCTTGATGGGAATAATATCTGTTGTAGTGCTTCCAGTGTCAATGAAAATGCAGTCATCAGAAATAAGAGTGGCAATCTGAGCGGTTGCAATCCAGTTTGCAGCAGCCGCCTTCAATGGAGTCTTTTCAATTTCTTCATTTGACATCATTCCGTCGATTCCCACATATGCAATCGGACAGTCAAATGTTTGCTCACATTTCGCCACAACATCCAATACACCGTCCTTTTTTGTATCGTAAGCGTCAACCAACTCAGCAGTCATTGAAATTCCAACTGCATCGATTTCATCAACAGGACAGATATTTTCAATCAATTCAACCAGAACTTTTGATAAATCATCATTATTGCTCCACATTGGAAGATATGCAAAATCAACTTCGATGTTTTTAATTTCATCACCATCAAAGTCAATCACTGCCAAATCAGTATTTGCTCCACCAATGTCAAAACCAGCTACTTTCATAATTAGATTCTCCTGATTTCCAGATTATCTCCGGATTTTTTAAATTCAACTTCACCATCAAGGGAAATATCCAAATCATCGATTTTTATTTCTCCATCTGCAAATTCGATAATTGTTTTGCCGATGTTGAAATTGGCGATTTCCTTCAATCCCACATAAGGTGTTGTAAATCTGGAGTTTATTTCCAAAAGATAGACAGAATAGATATCTTTTTCATCGGCATTTATCAACAAGTCAACACCTACAAAACCCTTTAAACCATCAATGGATTCAACTGCTTTTGTAGCTATTTCAAATGCTTCCTTTTTATATTTGCTTTCGAAAGGCAATTTTCCACCAAAGTACATTCCCTTATCATCCTTAAGTTCAACGTACTGTTCATTCAGACTTATTGGAATTGCCTTTTTGCCGTCGGACAATAAACTGACACTTACATCAGTTCCTTCAACATATTCCTGAACTATGACTCTGGAACCCGGCTTGAATATCTTATCCAAATCCAAGGTCAAATCCTCAATCTTTTCAATTATTACAATATCTTCACAATCAACACCCATCAAAGGCTTGATAATAAGTTTTAATGGAGTTAACGGGTCTTCGGATTGCCATTTCTCATGCAGATTTTCAATCGCTCTTTTCCAGTACCCCTTTGGGTCTATTTTAAACCTGAATGTTCTTGGCTGTGGAACAATATTGGAAAGTGCCTCATATGTTTCAAATTTATCTGAAGATATGCGGCATGCTTCAGCTGAGGAATTATACAGCTTAACATTGTTTTTCTCTAAAATTCTTGAAATTTTGTAAAGGTTATTGTCGTTTTCAGCAGCTATGAAAATGGCTTTTGTGAAATTTTGAGCATTATCATCAAGCCAATCGACAACATCCCCATTTATTAAAATTGGATTGACATTATCATAATCCTTTACAATTTCTGCATATGATTCATTAATAACTAAATCAATATTAAAATCCTTCAAATCATCTAAAAGTGAAAAAATCAATGCTTCAGCTTCAGAGATAATGCATTTATCCTTTTTACCTGAAGCAGTGAAATATTCAAATGCCAAAATGGAATCATCATTCTCTTGCATCATAATTAATCATCATACCTTTTATGTTTAAATCATCTTTTGGGAAAATCATCCTTTCACCGTCAAACAGCATATGTATCAATGCATTTTCCTTTTTCTCAAATTCTGAGACTGTAATGTCCTCTTCATTTTGAGTCATTTTTCTTGAAAAAGAAGTCATTATATCTTCCGGAGCAGTGATATTCAGCAAACCGTCATTGTAGTATTCTTCTATTGCATCGACAGTTTTTATTGCGGCATCTCCATCACCATATGGATTTTTAGCGTTTTTCATTTTTTCGCAAAATTCCTTGTCATTTAGGATTTTATCCACATTTTCCAAGATGGCTTTTTTATCTGCCCCAACAAGAATGTTTCCTCCTGCAGTTACTGTTTCCGGTCTTTCAGTATTATATCTCAATGTCAATGCTGGAACATCCAATGTGATGGCTTCCTCCTGAAGGCCTCCTGAGTCTGTCAATATTAAAGATGAAAGTGATGTCAGCTGCAGGAAATCAAGATATCCTATAGGCTTTATGATATGGATATGCTCCAGGTCATTCAGCTCATCAAACAGGCCGAAATTCTTTAGGGTGTTTTTGGTTCTTGGATGAATCGGAAATATGATATTCATATCATCCAGTTCCTTTAAAGCCTCAACAATGCTTGTCACCCTTTTTTCATCGTCAACGTTTTCTGCCCTGTGCATTGTCAATGTTATGATATTGTCCATGTTTTCAATATCCAAATCCGCCAGTGCCTTTTCTTCAAAACCCTTTTTCTTTGCAATTTCCAAATGTCTAAAGCAAGCGTCAACAACAGTGTTTCCTGTAATTATAAGGTTTTTTCTTGAATAACCTTCCGCCAAAAGATTGATTGCAGATTCTTCTGTTGGAATAAAATACATCTGTGAGCAAACGTCAGCAGCTCTGCGGTTAATTTCTTCAGGCATTGTCAAATCAAATGATCTGAGTCCGGCTTCCACATGACCTACTGCAATGTGCAATTTTGCAGCAACTAGGGCTCCCGCCAAAACAGCATTGGTATCCCCCTGCACAAGTACAATATCCGGTTTTTCCTGTAGAATAACCTTTTCGATGCCTTCCATCATCAAGCCGGTTTGCTTACCGTGAGTGCCAGAACCAACATTAATGTTATAATCAGGAGTAGGAATTTCCAAATCTCTGAAGAAATTGTCAGACATCTCTTTATCATAATGCTGGCCAGTATGCAATACAATCTGAGGAATGCTCCTTTTAGATATTTCATCAATTATAGGAGCCATCTTAATGATTTCAGGTCTTGTCCCTAAAATAGTAGCTATCTTCATATAATCACCCAAATATCATTTATAAAAAAATAAGAAAAACATCATCCAAAATGTAGAAGATTTGACAATTTACCATTGTCGATAATTACATTTCCTATTAAGAATGAACCTATGACTACACCAAAAGCCATACAAACAGTAATCATACCAACATTAAGGAAAAATGCTTCGATAATGTCCTTTATCGGAAATTTAACGCCATTTTTAACATTATCTACCACCGAAGAAATCAATGGCGGCAATGTCATGATAAGAGAAAATGCAAGAATGAACGGAATTGACCTCAGCCATAAATTGGAATCGTTATGGTTTACTGCAAGGTACAAACCCAATATAAAACCAATAGCAATACTTATGATAGAAAATTTATCAAAAACATCATAGACTTTTCCCATTAAATCTCACCAATTAAATTTATATATAAACATCCTTTAAACTTTTTACTATTGACTCACGAATAGCATATCGTTTTTGAAGGTCGCTTAAGGAATCAACCAGATCCCGTTTAAATCTCTCACATGCATAATCATCATACCTGAACTTAATTCCATCATATTGAATGTCCATTAGAATTAAATATTCCGCTTCCATGACCTTAATGTTGGCACGCGGAGCATCTTGAGGAGGATTCAACAAGTCCTGAACTTCATCCAATGTCATCTTGCCGATTGCAACATCCACAAAAACCCTCATCATCTTTCTTACCATGTTCCATAAAAATGATTCACCATAGATATCAATAAAAATTGGAGATATGGTATCATGCAGATTCGGGAATTCCCTTTTATGATAATCCTCCAAATCCACTTTGGTGACCTTAATGTCATCAATTGTTCTTGTGGTTGTCTTTTGAAAACGTTTGGTGAAATTAGTGAAATTATGGGTTCCTTTAAAAATTTCAGCACATTCCCTAAGTTTGTCAATATCCAAATCCTGAAACAGCATATACCTATACTGCCTCATTTGAGCATACCTTGGCTTAAAAGCGTATCTGACAGGAGCGCTAGCTAAAATTTGAATATCATCAGGCAGGGAATTATTAATTTCATTTACCCTTACGTCCTTTTCTGATTGGAAACTGATTACATTGCCTAGACTATGGACGCCTGCATCGGTTCTGCCAGCTATTCTGAATCTGGATTTTTTTAAATCATCAATATAGTCCAGTTTGCGCAGATGATAAATCAGTTCCTCTTCGACAGTCCTTAAATCAGGTTGTCTTTGAAAACCATGAAAATTAGTTCCGATATATCCAATTTTTAATGCTGTTCGCTTCATCACTCATATATTGAATATTCTGTAAAATAAACTTTGGGAAAAAGAAGGAGGAAAATAAATAGCTATGGCCAATAGCTATTTAAATACGGCAGTATTACTTTTTTAGTACCTCCAGTTTTAGAAATTGAGGAGATTCATTTCTACGGAATTATAGGAACTATCCTTTTTTTAGAAGATTATTTGTTGCTTTCAAATCATTCCCATCAACCATTGAAATGAAAAAGAGATAATTAAAATCAGACAAGAGTAGAGTATTTATGAATTGATTTCAATTATCAATTACTTTTACTTAGTAATCAATTTAATGTAAAAAGTAATAAGCATATAAATTTTATTAAATTATTTTTTCAATAAATATCATCCATTTTCATGAAAAAGAGTTATTTAACTATGATTTCAAAAAATTAAAAATAATTCCAAGTTTTAAATGAAATGGAGCATTCTTAGAAAAAATTATTATTGAAATAATACTTTGTTATTTTAAAAAAATACTTAAAAATTAAAAAAAAGAGTTATTAGAAAATTAATTAAGAAATTAATGATATAAAATCAATTTTTAAGAAATATAAACAAAATTAAACGAGAAATATTGAATTAAACTGGAAAAAGTAAATATTTAAAGTAATACTTTTTTAAAAAATAATACTACTTAATTTAAACATTTTTCCATATGAGTTGTTTCATCATAGTCATCTTCTTCCAGAACTATTTTATAACCCAAAGATTTCCAGAAAGGCAAAGCAGCATCAAGATACCTGTGAGTATGCAAATAGATTTTGCTGTATCCTTCAAGCTTGGAAAACGATTCAATTTTGCCTACAAGTTTACGGGCCAGACCATACCTTCTGTAATTTTCATCAACCATCAGTCTCCAGATACTGGCAGTATCCTCTTTAGAGTACATTCCCCTAAAATATTCATAGTCCTTGTCATAGGCTCTGATTCCTGCAGTTGCAACAATCTTATCACCATCATATGCAATGAAAAAGCTATTGCATGAAGGATTGATGTAATATTCTTCAATGCCTTCTATATCATAATGAAATCTCATGTCAGGACCAATGCCATATTCCTTTTTAATCTGGCCATATAAAAAAGATTTGACATCTTCTATTTCAGCGCCGTTGTTGTCAATTTCCTTAATAACAAATTCCATAATATCACTTAAAAAAAAGAGAATAAAAAAATCACTTATTCCTGTGCAGTTTCAGGATTGAGCAATTTTTCTACATTTTCCCCAATTAAATCAAACAATAAGACTACAATTAACAATGACATACCCGGATAAAAGGCCAACCACCAATATCCAGAAGACAAGTAGTTCATTGATTCTGCTAAAATTACACCAATAGCAGGTTCATGAGGAGGCAAACCGAATCCCAGGAATGTGATTGCAGCTTCATGCATGATTGCATGCGGAAACATCAATATAACTCCAACAATAATCTGTGAAACTATTAATGGAAATATATGTTTGGTAGCAATCCACACTTTAGATTTACCCAGATTTTCCGCCAGATGAATATATTCTTTAGTTCTAATCTCTTTAACTTCAGATCTTAAAACCCTTGCAAGAGGAGTCCAATGAGTTAAACCGACACCCATGACAACACCCATTAATCCCCCACCAAACATTATTGAAATAAGTATAATTAAAAGAATGTGAGGAATTGAACCAAATAAATCTATGATTCCTGCAACGGTTTCATCTGCGAATCTATTGAAACTGGAAAATAATCCAAGAACAATAGAAATAAAAGTACTTACTACAGATGCAATAAAACCAACCATTATACTCAAGCCAAGCCCTGCAATTGTACGTTGAAACATGTCTCTTCCCATCCAATCAGTTCCGAAGAGATGTTCCAGAGATGGCATCTTATTTGCATTGACAAAACTTGTCGGAATATCTTTAATAAAATAACCGGAAATAAAGATAGATATGATAATTATTGCAGAAAGTGCAATGATTACTAATGTTTTTGTTCTAAGATTTGCAGGATATAAAAACCATTGCCTTTTATCATCCTGTTGTCTTTTTTTAATCATTGAACTCACTCTCCTTAATTCTTGGGTCAATTAAGTAATATGACAGATCTGCAAGCAAGTTTCCAATAAATACGAATATTGCACTGAATATTACAATTCCTAAAAATAATGGGACATCACTGCTAAGACCTGCGGCTACGGCCGTTTGTCCAATACCAGGATAGGAAAATACCTGTTCCACAAGTACTGCCCCACCAAAGAGTTCACTGAAAGACAAAAACTGCAATGTTACAGCAGGCAATAATATATTCCTTATTCCATGATTTTTAATTAAATCCCAACCTTTTTCTCCTCTTGATTTTGCAAACAATACATAATCAGAAGACAATACTTGGATTAATTCATTACGAGTATACATCGCAATTGGAGCTAATCCTACAAGGCTTAAAGTTAATGCTGGAAGAACCAGTCTTGATGCCCATTCCATAAATGTAGCATCAGTACTTCTTACACCAATTGGAACACCAAATCCTATTGGGAACCATCCTAAATAAACAGCAAATATCATTAAAATAAGCATTCCTACCCAAAATGATGGAGCTGATTGAATGGCATAACAGTAAACTTTAACTGCCTTATCAATCCAAGACCCTTTGTTTTTACCGGCTACAACACCCATAGCAAAACCAATAACTCCACTTAATATCCATGAGATAGCCATCAATACTAGAGAAGCTGAAGCCTTTTCAATTATGATATCAATGACCGGTGCACGATATATCAAAGATGTTCCAAGATTACCCTGCAGCAAATCCATTAACCAATGGAAAATTTTAGTGGTAAGTGGAACATTGGTACCAAAATATTCCTGAAGAATCTGTCTTTGCGCTTCCGATACGGCAGCCTGTCTTAAATATGCATTGACTGGATCAATAGGGGATAAATCTAATAACACAAAACTAAAAATTGCAACTGCAATAATCAGTATTACAAAGCGCACTAGCTTGTAACCAAAAAATTTCAATAATTGATTTTTATTCAAAAATAAACCCCCTTAAAGAATTTTAAAAAAAAATAAAAAAGGAAAAGAGATATTGAATTAAGCTGTGGAATTGGTTCTGGTCCAATCACAGATGTTAATTAAAATATCATTTCCTAAACCGTCAGGCTGTTCACCAATATCGATTCCATCTTTAATGAAGTAGTTGTAGTCATAGTTGACCAACCATACGAATGGAGCATCTCCAGCAGGTCCCCATCCTCCACCATTAACATTAGCGGATTGAGACCATAATGTATTAGCTGCATTCAAGTCACTGGAATGCATTGCATCATCCATTAATTTATCGGAATCAGTATTGTTGTATAAGTTAGGGTTCATATAGAATCCATCAGCTTCTTTACTGTGATATTGTTGATAGATGGATTTATATGGGTCTGGAGAAGTTTGTTGCATCAATGCAGCTGAAGAGTACATGTTTGCATAAATAGTATCCCAGTCAGCACCAACTAAGTTAACTTCAATTCCTATTTCTTTTGCCTGTTCAGCAAATACGGTTGATAAAGATTGTCTGTCAAGATATTTAGGTGGGTAATATAGGTCAAAGGATGCTTTTACACCGTTTTTCTCTACGATTCCATCACCATTAGTATCATTCCAACCACCATCTTTTAAGATTTGTTTTGCCTTATTAACATCACTGTCGTTAACTTTAGCGGCGGGATTTGCATAATCTCTTGTATCTACACCAGTATATTCAGGGGTAGCGTGTCCGGAGAATATTTCATCACACATTGTTTGACGGTTTACTCCAACATTTAATGCTTCCCTAATTGCCTTATCCGCAGTTACATTGTTACCGATTTTAGCAGTTCCGTTCCAAGATTTTCCTGTATCATTTTGATAAGGTAAAGATACACCTTGTGCCCTACCTGCTGACTTTTCAACAAATTGATATCCGTCAACACTTTGGTTTAATGAAGAGGTTGCTACAGGAACTACATCAACTTTACCAGATTTAGCTAATTCCAACCAAGTTGATTCTTCAGGGAATAAAAGAGTAAGTTGAGTGAAGTATGGTTTTTTATCATAATAATTAGGATTTACTTTGAATATGGCTTGTTGGCCTTTATCCCAATGATCCAATACATAAGGACCTGTACCGATTGGATGTTCTCCATAGGTATTGTTGTCATATGAATCGGAAGGAATAATACCGACATATCTTAAGTCATAAATAAAGGTAGATCTAGGTTCGACCAATTTAAATTCGACAGTAGTCTTATTTTTAGCAGTTACATTTGCAATATTAGTTAAATCCAATTCAGACTCAGTATCTTTTGCAGTGTTAAATGTAAATGCCACATCTTCTGCATCAAAAGTGGAATTGTCTGAGAATTTAACGTCATCTCTAACATTTACAGTCCAAGTTTTTCCGTCACTACTTATTGAATAACCGGTAGCGAGGTCTGGAACTATACTTCCATTCTTATCTGTTTTGAATAAACAGCTTTGTACTAAAGGATTATAATTTTGGTGTCCACATCCCCATCCAACAAGAGAGCTGAAACCTGCTTCAGGCTCTGGAATATTACTGTGTGCAGCTACAGTTAAATGAGTAGGGTCATTATCACGTGAACCACCCATTAATGCAAATGCAGCAACAATAATTACAATAATGGCAATGACACCAATAATTATCATTGTTTTCTTATCCATTTTCTTTCACCATAAATATAAATTGAATATTAAAATCAAAAGTATTACTTTTAATATGATTTTTACTCAAATAGTAATACTTTTATAATATATTTTAATATTATAGTAATATATTCTTAACAAGAATATAAAAAGATATTTATTACTTTTAAAAATTAGTTGACAATTTAAAAGATGTTTATCCAAACCACCAAAGGCTGCTAAAAATATAAACAAAAGAATTCAAAAGATAATAAAAATTAGTTTGTATATAATAAAACAAATAGAATGATTAACAGAAAAATAACTGAAAAGTAATACTTAAATTAAATTTAAATATAACCAGATGTAAATATTTGCCCATGACACTATCCCACAGCTTAAAGAAATACATATTAAGTGAAGGAGCAACAGAAGTAGGATTTGCAGACATAAGCAAGTTTACACCAAAGAAAGGGTTGAACACAGGTGTTGTTTTTTATATAACATATCCAAAAGAGATTATAAGAAACATGCAGAATGCCCCAACCAAAGAATATGTCGAAGAATTAGTAAGCCTGAACTCCAGACTAGATGCATTGGGAATGAAATGTGAAGAATACCTGATTGGCCAAGGTTTTGATGCTTATGCCCAGACAAAAAAGAGATTGGGAACAGATTTTGGAGAGTTTAACTCATTTGAACTTCCTCATAAAACCATTGCAACACGTGCAGGGCTCGGATGGATTGGAAAATCAGCACTATTTACAACAAAAAATTACGGATCCGCACTAAGATTATCCTCAGTTCTGACAAATGCACCATTAGATATTGGAAAACCCATAACAAAATCAAAATGCGGAAAATGCATGGAATGTAGAGATGCATGTCTGGGAGGAGCAATAAGTGGAATAGAATGGAACTCAAAACTTAAAAGAAATGACTTTTATGATGATAAAAAATGTGAAAAGTATGCATTAAAAGTTTCTGAAGAAAATTTAGGAAAAGCAGATACAGTATGTGGAAAATGTATCTTTGCATGCCCACATACACAAAAATATATCAAAAAGCTATAAGTAAATTGCATAACTATAATCATTAGATAAATGAGAAATATCTAATTTTTGTATTTTTTTATCCATGTGGACAGTTTCAAGCTCATCATTGGAATCCAGAGCAACCACAAAACCCATTTTTGTCCAAAACTCCAAAGCCCCATCCAAGTTTTTATGGGTATGCAAATAGATTTTGTCATAACCTGCTTCATTTGCAAAATTTTCAGCTATGGAAAACATTTTTGAAGCCAAACCACAACGCCTAAATCTCTCGTCAACAAATAGTCTCCATATGCTGGAAGTGGTATCTTTTGAATATAACTGCCTGAACTCTGGAAAATCCTTATCATAAGCCCTTATACCAATTGTTGCAATAATCTCACCGGTTTCACCATATGCAACAAAAAAATTATTAATTTTAGGATTAATATAATATTCATCCATTTTTACAATGTCTTGATGCCATTCAGGAACATAATCATAGCCAAATTCTTTTTTAATCATCTTAAATAAAAATTTTTGAACATTAACAATTTCATTTGGGTCATTACTCATTGGTCTAATTTCTAAATTCATGACATCACCATCACAAAAAGTATTACTAACTATATAATAAATTAATTTAATAAGTAATACTTTTTAGTAAATTTTGAATAACTTTAATATTGATAAAGTACAAATTAGTATATAAAATTTGTCATTTTAACTTTAAAGGTGATTTCATGGAGAAGTTATTAGATGTAGAAAATGTTTCGATTTCATTTATTCAATATACCCAAGGATTAAATCAAAGAGATTTAAAAGTTATCACCGATTTAACCCTAGACATATCCGAAGGTGAAATACTGGCAGTATTAGGTTCAAGCGGATCTGGAAAAAGCCTGCTAGCACACGCAATATTTGGAATACTACCTGAAAATGCAAACCTAAACGGAAAAATAAAATACAAAGGAAAAGAACTAAGCCAAAAAGACAAAGAAGAAATAAGAGGAAAAGACATAGCACTAATACCAGCACTAATACCACAATCAGTCAACTTCCTCGACCCACTAATGAAAATATCCGACCAGGCAATCGGACAAACCGAAAACGACGAAGAAAAGAAAGACAAAAAGATAAAACAAAGAGAAATCTTTGAACGCTACAATCTTGGTCCGGAAGTGGATGAAATGTATCCATTCCAACTTTCCGGAGGAATGGCTAGAAGAGTACTCGTTTCAACAGCATTACTATCCAACCCAAAACTAGTCGTAGCAGACGAACCAACACCAGGGCTAGACCAAAAAACAGTAAAAGAAACACTAAACCACTTCAAACAAATGAAAGAAGACGGAGTAGGAGTACTACTCATCACACACGACATACACGCAGCA